>NZ_LQXP01000007.1:0-106304 GCF_003268405.1 Acinetobacter sp. CFCC 11171
AATAGGACTCCTACTTTCTTCGATACTAGTAAAAAGTTTGTTTTTATTATTTGCTCTTCATAATTTTTAAAAACTGGAAATCCATAGTACAAAATACCATCTTCTAAACCCAACTCTTTATCATAAGAATTAATATAATCAATTAAGGCATTGTCCAAACCGGAAGGATTCAATTCTGTTGCTATTATTGTTTCTATTGTCACAAGAAAATCCTAAAAAATATTAATTTAATTTGACATAATACAATACCAAATTTAAAAAAAAAGAAAAACCCGCCAATCAGCGGGTTTTATTTAAATCAATTCAGTCTATTACAGACGAACCAACTCAACAATTTTCTCAGCAACTTCTTCAGCAGTCTCCACTGTATAAGTCACATCAGTACCTTCAGCAGTATCCGTAATCACAACCACACCTGTTTCACGAACTAGTGCAACTTGCTCTGTAGTCAAACCTGCTTTCGCAATCGCAACTACACCTTGCTGAATCAACAAGCTTTCAATCGCTTGCGCATTTTCAAGGGCTTTAGCAGTCACAGTCACAGCAGCAGGTTTTTGACCTAAACGTGCAGCACGCGCTTCAGCAGTTACAGGCTCGTTGTGTGCAGTCCATTCAACTGCAGATTCAACCATACCCGCACCAACAGTCACGTTGCTTAAACGGTCAATAAATATAAATGAACCTGTGTAACGACTGTCTTGGTAACGGTCAAATACCACTGGCGCATCAAACTCAATCGTTACATCTGCAATCGCATTCAATTCAAGCTGTTCAACTTCCGTTTTTTCCAGTGTGTTCACATTGGTACGATAGTTAATTTTCGCAACTTTCGCAGGAATAGTTTGTGTACCAAACTTCACATTATAAAGTTTGCCAACTACTAAAGGCGCATCTGTCATCCATACCACAGAGGCACGTGCAGAACGTGAAATTAACGGCTGTTCGCCCGCTTTTACCAATACGTTACCGCGTGAAATATCAATTTCATCGTTCAGTGTTAAAGTCACTGCTTGACCTGCAACAGCATGGTCTAAGTTACCGTCAAAAGTGACGATTTCTTTAACAGTCGAAGACTTACCAGATGGTAATGCAGTAATGGTATCGCCAACTTTCACTTCACCAAGTGCAATCGTACCGCAGAAGCCACGGAAATCGAGGTTCGGACGGTTGACATATTGAACAGGGAAACGGAATTCGTGCTTGCTCGTATCATGCGAAATTTCAACAGTTTCCAAAGTCTCCATTAAAGTCTGACCTTGGTACCACGGCGTATTTGGCGATTTGTTTACAACGTTATCACCATTCAACGCAGAAATAGGCGTGAAGATGATATTCGCAGGTTTACGGTCGCCTAATTGGTTCACGAACTCGTTGTATTCAGCTTGAATCTCATTGAAGCGTGCTTCAGAGAATTCAACCAAGTCCATTTTGTTCACTGCAACCACAATATTACGAATACCTAAAAGGCTCGCAATAAATGAGTGACGACGCGTTTGAGTTTGAACGCCATAACGCGCATCAATCAAGATGATCGCTAAATCTGCAGTCGACGCACCAGTTGCCATGTTACGTGTGTACTGCTCATGCCCTGGGGTGTCAGCAATGATGAACTTACGTTTTTCTGTAGAGAAATAACGGTAAGCCACGTCAATGGTAATACCCTGCTCACGTTCCGCTTGCAGACCATCTACAAGTAAAGCCAAGTCAGGCGCATCACCCGTAGTACCGACTTTTTTAGAGTCACGAGTTACGGCTTGCAATTGATCTTCATAAATCAATTTTGAATCGTAAAGTAAACGACCAATTAGAGTCGATTTACCATCATCCACGTTACCGCAAGTGAGGAAACGTAGAAGGTCTTTATTTTCGTGTTGTTTTAAATACGCCAAGATGTCTTGGCTAATTAAATCTGATTGATGAGACATTGCTCAAAGCTCCACATATTCTTTTGAAATCGGTTTCTTTTATCCCCTGTTTCCCCTTTATAAAGGGACTTTCTCCTCTCTTTTTCAAAGATGAGCAGCAATGCTGCGCAAGGGGAGAGATTTTTAGAAGTAACCTTCCTGCTTTTTCTTTTCCATCGAACCTGCTTCATCATGGTCGATCATACGGCCTTGACGTTCAGAGGTGGTGGCTAAAAGCATCTCTTGGATAATTTCCGGTAAAGTTGTTGCAGTTGATTCAACAGCACCTGTAAGTGGGTAACAACCTAAAGTACGGAAACGCACCGATTTCATTTGTGGCACTTCACCTTCGTTCAAACGCATACGCTCATCATCAACCATGATCAGAGTACCGTTACGCTCAACCACTGGACGTTCAGCAGCCAAGTACAAAGGAACCAATTTAATATTTTCAAGGTAGATGTATTGCCAAATATCCAACTCAGTCCAGTTAGACAATGGGAACACACGAATACTTTCGCCTTTGTTCACTTTACCGTTGTAAAGATTCCAAAGTTCAGGACGTTGGTTTTTAGGGTCCCAACGGTGTTTGGTATCACGGAAAGAGTAAACACGTTCTTTAGCACGAGATTTCTCTTCGTCACGGCGCGCACCACCGAAAGCCGCATCAAACTGATATTTATCAAGTGCTTGTTTTAAGCCTTGAGTTTTCATGATATCAGTATATTTTGAGCTACCGTAATCGAACGGATTTACACCTGCATCTTTACCTTCTTTGTTTTGATGCACGATCAAATCAAAGCCATGCTCTTTTGCCATGTTGTCACGGAAAGTAATCATGTCTTTAAATTTCCAACCCGTGTCTACATGCAGTAGTGGGAATGGAAGTTTGGCAGGATAGAATGCTTTTAAAGCAAGATGCAGCATGACCGCTGAATCTTTACCGATTGAATACAGCATGACTGGGTTTTCGAACTCAGCAGCAACTTCACGGATGATATGAATACTCTCAGCTTCAAGCTGTTTAAGATGAGTAAGTCTTTCCTCATTTAATGACATGGACAACACCAGCTTAGAATATGTGTACTTATTACACTTTTAAAGATATATATACATTATAGTGATTAAGCTTTCATAACGATTGCTTGTTTTGTGATATTGATATTCTTATTCGTCATATACAAATTGTCTGATACTGCTTATCAATTTTAATTAATTTAATACGATAGACTTATCAATTTCATTATTATTCTAGTCCGAGATCCGTAATTTTACGCAATTTTTTATCAATTAACTAATCGCTAAATCCTCTAAACAATCGGTATTCAAACTCGCTCAAATTACCTAAAGTAGCTATATCACTCTCCAATAGTTATTGATATGCCATATAGTCACTATACGCTTGAAACCTTAAAGTCGCTGATTGAAGCCGCAGGTCTTGCTGGCTATATTTATCAGCATTCTTCACACATGCTCGTGCTCCAAGAAGCCTTGAATGATGACGGCAGCCCATTGAATAACTTTATTCAGCATGAGCTGAGTGCTGACCAAATTGGCCTTCAGTTCGGCCTACGACTTTTGGACAATAAACTCGAATTTTTGATTGGGGTGACTCACAGTAACCAAGATCGCGGCTACGAAATTGGCGCTGGCAATTTAAAGGCCGATCAACGCGCATTTAATCTGCTCTATGCTTTTTATAATTTTCCCAAAGCATTTCACTTAATCCATTTCCCGCTCGCAGCCAATAGCACCCAGTTAGAAGAAGAGATCGAAAAGCAATTGTTTCAACTTGAAAGCATGGGCTTTTTAGACACTGCGATTAAAACCAATCCGATGGGCGAACAAGTGAAGTGGATGAAAACCTTTATTGTTCAAGCGGCTTTAGATATGAAAGTACGCATTCAAACCTCATTGTTATAAAAAGGGTTAAAGCTTACTAAAAAGCGCTCTATTGAACGCCAGTTCAAATCTTCATATGACATCGAAAGTCACGGCAAAGCCCTCAGCACTGCTGTGACGCTTATAAATTTACATTTCCTAACATTGTTTTCTGTGCCGTTTAACAGGCCATTTCTCTCCCTTGAGCACGACCACTTATATATCTGCAATTAGACTGAAAATTTGATTGATCACAATGACTTAAATCTTAAATGGGTAAAGCAGAAATACTATTAACTTTAGATTTAGATAATCCTAACTTAATTGATCAACTATTTTTAAAGAAAAACTTAGTAATAGCTCACATAAAAGCCGACTTTTTGTTAATCCGATCTGTAATTTTTTTACACAATTTCGACAGATAATGTTATTTTATTTACTGAAAAAAATTCAGCCAGAATTATTTTTTTTGATTTTTTATAAGCATAAATATAGAGATAAATATAATGTGGGAATTGTTTACTCACCCGTCTAATATCGTGTTTAGCATCAGTCTCTGCTTAATGTTCTTGTTTGGACTTTTTGAGATTGTGTTAACAATTTTAGGGGGTGGTTCTCAAGGCTTCTTAGATCAATTCCTACCTGAGGATGTTGGTCATAATGCAGAGCTAGGTGTAGATGCCGATGCAGGTATCGTGACACGTGTGCTCGATTGGTTGTATTTAGGTCGTATTCCGCTGTTTGTATGGCTCATCATTTTCTTATGTGTCTATAGTTTATTGGGCTTTACTATTCAAGCCGTCGTTAACCAAATGACCAGTATGATGTTCAGTGCATGGATTATTGCACCAGCCTGTATTTTTCTGTGCATGCCCTTCGTACGTTTTAGCGCAATGCTCATTGCCCGTATTTTACCGCAAGATGAAACAACCGCCATTTATAGTGATGAATTGATCGGTAGAACGGCCACGATCATTTTGGGTGATGCACGACCACAGTCTCCTGCTCAAGCCAAAGTCAAAGATCAACACGGATTGACCCATTATATTTTGGTTGAACCTGAACAAGATGAAATTTTCAGCCAAGGTCAATCAGTGGTTTTAACCCAAAAAACAAATGTAGGCTTTCAAGCCACCATGCTCTAAATTTTGAATGAATTGATGCTCGATCAGTTCTTCTAACACCATATAAATACATTTAGCGCGTCATTCCTTCTGTAAATCTCGAAGTCATGATGAGTCAACAAAATACTGATTTTTAAACCAAACTTGTTAGCACTTTAGAGGGTTAACTTGAACTACAACAAAAGAGATAAACGTCCATGTTAGACATTATTCCAAGCGGTATCCTTGTAACAGTCGGGATAATTTTTGCCGCACTTATTTTTATTGGTTTTATTATTGCTCGACTTTATCGTCGCTCAAGTAAAGAGATTTCATTTGTGCGTACAGGCTTCGGCGGTGAAAAAGTGATTTTAGGTGGCGGTGCTATTGTGCTTCCTGTGCTGCATGAAATTATTCCAGTCAATATGAACACCCTACGTCTTGAAGTACGCCGTGCAGATGACCAAGCGCTGATTACACGTGACCGTATGCGTGTCGACGTGATGGCGGAGTTCTATGTCCGTGTGAAACCAACCGCAGATTCGATTGCTACCGCAGCACAAACGTTAGGTCAAAAGACCATGTCGCCAAATGAGTTAAAGAATTTGGTCGAAGGTAAATTCGTTGACTCTCTACGTGCAGTTGCCGCAGAAATGGCGATGGAAGAGTTGCATGAAAAACGTGTCGACTTCGTACAAAAAGTTCAGCAAGTGGTGTCTGAAGATTTACATAAAAACGGTTTGGAACTTGAAACCGTTTCATTAACTGGCTTAGACCAAACAGGCTTTAAATATTTCAACCCACAAAATGCGTTCGATGCTGAAGGTTTAACTAAACTGACAGAAACCATTGAAGACCGTCGTCGTAAACGTAATGCGATTGAACAAGATGCAGATCTTGCAATTAAGACCAAGAACTTAGAAGCAGAACAAGCACGTCTACAAATTTTGCGTGAAGAAGAATATGCAAAACTGCAACAAGAACGTGAAATTTCAATCCGTCGTGCAGAACAGCTTGCAGAAATTGCATCACAAGAAGCTGCTAAAAAACGTGAAGCCGAAGAAGCGCGTATTGCTGCTGAACGTGAAGTTGACTTAAAGCGTATTACTGCTGCACGTGACGTTGAAAATCAAAATATTCAAAAGTCACAAATTATTCAGCAAGCCCAAGTGGAACAAAAGAAAACCATTGAATTGGCTGAGCAAGACCGTGCCATTGCCATTGCTGAAAAATCTCGTGCTGAATCTGAAGCTAAAGCACATGCCGATCAAGCACGTGCTCAAGCGGTAAAAGCCGAAGAAGAAGTGATTACCGTTCGTCAGATCCAACAAGCTGAACGTCAAAAAGCTGTCGAATTAGTCTCTGCGAAAGAAAAAGCGGAGAAAGATGCGATTGCCATTACTGTCGCGGCTGAAGCGGGTAAACAAGCAGCCGCAGATGATGCAGAAGCGATTCGTATTGCAGCTGAAGCCGAAGCTGAAAAAGTTCGCTTAAAAGCCAAAGGTGAAGCTGACGCAAAAGTTCTGTTGGCTCAAGCGATGGAAAAACAATACCAAGTTGATGCTGAAGGTACACGTGCAGTGAACGAAGCAAACAACGTATTGTCATCTGAACAGGTTGAAATGCAAATTCGTTTAGCGATGCTGAAATACTTACCAGAAATCATTCGCGAAAGTGTTAAACCAATGGAAAACATTGATGACATTAAGATTTTGCAAGTAAATGGTCTAAATGGTGGTCATGCAGGTTCTTGCCAAGGTGATGCTCACCACGAAGGCAGCGGCAATGTTGCCTTATCAGACCAAGTGGTGAATAGTGCCTTACGCTACCGCAGCCAGGCCCCACTGATTGATAGCTTGATGAGTGAGCTTGGTATCCAAGGTGGCGATATTAACGGTTTAACTCAGAGCTTAAACAAAAAAGCTGGTTAATTCGTTTTACACGCTAAAAAACCGCAGCTTAATCCTGCGGTTTTTTTATTGAGATCATCGACAAGGAAGACTTACGAGAGCTTAAATAATTCGTTCAGTACCAAATCATGACTGTAAAATGACGAAATACTGGATCACAACAAAGTGCAAACCAAATCACACTTTTAAGAATAACCCTTCCCCTGCAATCTTGCTACAATCTTCAAATTCATCATATTCTGCTTAGCTGTACTTGCTAAAACGTGCAGCAAAATATGCGATGAAAACATTTACGAATGATAATACGCTCAGTGCAAGTATAAATATGACTTCTTCCTTAAATGCCGTTACTTCCCTACGCCCCTTTAAAAAATTAATAGGTCTAATGACCTGCTTCGGTTTGGTCTTTTCAGGCTGTAGCAGTGCTGAAACGGTACGTATTATCCACCACCCTATACAAGACTTGGTCAAGCAATATCCATCAGCCAATTCTATACATCAAACTTCGACCAACAATACACAAAAGCCAAGTACTCCTGAACGTATGCGCATCATGCATATCGACTTAGATTATGTATATGATGCCAATCAGGCTCAACAAGAACAAAATATCCGTGCATTGATCGAACGTATCCGTCACATTGAAGCCAATACGATTTTTCTACAAGCTTTTGCAGACCCTGATGCCAATGGTTCGGCTGATGCGGTGTATTTTAAAAATCGCTATATCCCAATGCGCTCAGATTTATTTCAACGTGTTTTGCACGAAATACGACAGCAGACTCAAGTAAAAACCGTATATGCATGGCTGCCTTTAATTGCGTGGGAGTTCCCGAAACAGTACCCGCTGCAATATGTAAAAAGCCAAAGTGAAAAGAAAGGTTATATTCGAATATCGCCCTTTGACCCAAGAAACCAACAATACACAGCAGAAATTTTTCTAGACTTTATTCAGCAAAATAAAGTGGATGGCATTCTTTATCATGACGATATCACTCTCAATGATTTTGAGGATAATAGTACCGCAGCGCTTCAGACCTACAAAACATGGGGCTTCGATCAACAATTGATTGGACAACCAAAGCATGCGCAGCAGCTTGAATTTTCACGCTACAAAACCGCTTATCTAGACCAATTTGCTGAAGGCATCAGTCAGATTTTAAAACAGCAGCAACCCGACTTACATTTTGCTCGCAATATGTATGCTGAAGCTGTGCTGAACCCGAACAGTGAAAAATGGTTTAGCCAGTCCAATGCCAGCACGTATCAACATTATAATTACAACGCCATCATGGCCATGCCCTATATGGAAAAGGCAAATGACCATCGTCAGTTTTATTTAAACTTGATCGAGCGTGCCAAAATATATGATCCCAATTTGAGCCGTACCATTTTTGAACTTCAAGTGACCGATTGGAATCATCAAAAACCTATTTCCAATCAGGAACTGACTGACACCATCCGTTTACTGGAACAACATGGTGTGCAACATATCGGGTATTATCCAGATGATTTCATGCAAAATCATCCAGATGCACAGCAAATAAAAAAGGCATTTGCACCTGCCCTAGCTAATGACTGATACAAATGCCTACATCATCAGATCTAGGATTCTAGATCTGATGAAGAACGCTGATTAGCTGTTGATTTTATAGTGTTCTAATTGACCATCATCCGTATAGTGCAATGTGATATTTTTTGATTCTCGCATCGTGGCTATATCACTGGCTTTTACGTGAAAGCTTTTCGCCAAATCTTCATCTTGAGCATTCTCTGGCGCCTTTCTACGGTCTTCCCCATGAAAACGCATCCAGTTATAACTTGCCCAAACAAATAGACAGCAAATAAAGATTCCGATTGAGAAAATCAATTTCATGATCGATAGACTGGTCATCGGTTGGGACTGATCCATAACCTGTGAATACACCACCGTGCCTTCAAACCACCAAAACACAAGGGTTAATAGCGGTAAAAACAACCACATCCAAAGCATCCACCCGACTGCCATCAGACCATAGCCTGCTGACTTGCGTTTGACGTATTCAGGTTTATCAATATATTCAGGTAATTCAAGCAATGATTCATCTTGAATAATTTTAAAATCTGAATCTGCAACTGGCTTCTGATTTTGTAAATTAACTTGGTTCATTGTTTTCCTCCCCTCTAAATCCACGGTCTGGACTGACCCAACGCGCACGCTTTTGGGTTTTAAAAATAGTCTTTGGCAAAGCAACGACCGTTGTCAGCATGGCTAAGATCCAGAAAAATAAGGGATACCAAATCACCCAAAAATAATTTCGCAGTAAGCGTTTTTTGTCGTAAGCGCGATCGATCCATAAACTCACGAGGAACTGGAATAAACAGGTCACGCCTAAAATCACTCCATACCATTGAGGTAAAAGTGATTGAATCGCCCACTCACCCGGTAATGAGAAAAATAGACCATAAAAATACAAGATAAAAATACTGAACATGACATATGCCCAGATCACGCTAATGATAGATTCGAATGCAATCGGCCACATCCGACGTAAACGCCATTTAAATATTTTAGGTAAATAGGCAAATAGTACTTCGATGCCGCCTTGAGCCCAACGTAAACGTTGTTTCCAAAGTCCATTAAATGTTTCTGGCATATAGATATAGCAAAGGGCTTGCGGTACATAGTGCAAATCCCAATGATCAAACTGCAAACGCCATGACACATCAATATCTTCTGTGATCATGTCATCACGCCAATAACCGATGCGGTCTAGTGCCGTTTTTCTGAAACCTGCAATTGCACCTGATACTGTAAAAATACGACCATAGGTTCTTTGAGATCGCTTGATTAAGCCAATAATCGAAGAAAACTCTCCAACCTGAATTTTACCCAAGATGCTTGAACGGTTCACAATACGTGGATTACCGGTTACAGCGCCCACGCGTGGAAAACTGGTCAGATGATGCATCATCCAAAGTGCCGAATGCGGATGCAGCAATGCGTCACCATCTATACAGATCAAGTATTCAAATTGGCTGACCATCGCGCCTGCACGTAACGCATACGCTTTACCCTGATTCTCAGCCAAATGCACCACACGCAATCTCGGATATTCGAGTGCCAATTGGTCTAAAATTTCAGCGGTTCGATCTTTGCTGCCATCATTCACCGCAATCACTTCAAAATTTGGATATTGGCTCTGCATCGCATATCGAATCGTGTCACGTACCTGTGCTTCTTCATTAAAGCAAGGAACAATAATGCTACAACCGTGTACGGTTGGCACGGGAAGTTCAGGTTGTTTCCATTCTCGCTTTAAGTAGAACCACACGCCTCCAGCAATCCAAATCCACGCCATAAACAAGGGGTATAGGAAAGCAAAGGCAAAAAACAGATCGTTAAAACTCAGTTCCCATTCTTGCATTACTGACCTCCTCGTATATACGGATCACGATAAGTCAGTGGACTGCCATTCAAGCTGATGCTTTGATATAGGTGATGTTGAACGCGTTCGCCATCCTGAAGCTGATAATTATTCAGTCCGATTTTTTGAACCGACGCTGCCCGTAAAGCCTGATAGTTTTGCTGATACTGTGTCCAATCTTTCTCGCTCATATTTGGATTGATATCTAAACTGACAATCAAACGTTGCTTTTGCTCTGTATTCAAAGTCTTCAATGCGGACATAAAAGCTTTAAAACTTTGCGGATGCTGACCTGGATTAATACTTAAATACAGAAAGTCCGATGCTGTTAAGGCACGAGTCACTAAAGGTTTTAATCCAGAAAATTGATGTCCAGTTAAATTCACTTTGAGCGCGGTTTGGTTGTCATTACTAATATTGGAATAAAAATGCGCTTGCGCCTTACTACGCTCTTTAATCGCAATAATTTTTTGCACTTGCTCAGTACATGCGATTGACCACTGTGCTGAATGAATAGCGCAGTCCAAGCTGTTACCGGTGTTAATAATTAAACCTTCAAGCGAACTATTGTTTTTCAATAGATCTGCCGTTAGGTCTGTCAAATTAATCCCCTGCTGTAACTCCAAACTGATTGGAAGCTGTGCATACACTCGATTACCAATTCGTGTACGGGCCTGCCATACAGTGCGATTCAGTAAATCTTGTTGCATCGGTAGTTTTGAATTTGGGAAAAATAAGGCATCAATTTTGCCGTCACCATCATGATCAACCGCAGCATTTAAAAGCAATGTATTGGTTTTTAACGCATTGACCTGGTCTAATAATGTCCCCAACTTCTGATCTGATTGCTCAGACGTTGGCGCTTGTAATTCAGCCAAATTAAAATTCAGGAATGTTTTACGTTGTTTATAAGGCGCACGAGCTTCAACGATAAAGTCTTCCATATTTTGGTGGATAAACTCTGGTGTTGGGTTATCCATAATCAAGGCACGCTGATAGGTATGCACTGAATCTGCCTGACTGACCACATTACCCAAGCTAAAGGACATGGGCAGTCCTGCTTTACGTGCATATCCCTCAATTTCCGGTGTAACTGCACCGTATGGCCAGAAGATTGCCATACTATGAATACCCAGTTGACGATCGAGTTCTTGTTTAGATTTCTTCAAATCTTGCACAATACGCTGCTCAAACTCAGCATCGGTTTCATAACGATTTTGAGCTGGAAAATACTGACGTGTAATCGCAGCAGGTTCCATATTTTTTTGTGGGTTTGCCAAAATACCATGATGCAGATCATCCGAATGCGACACAAATTCGGCATATCCCGACTTTTGCATTTCCCGCATTTGATCCCAATTCATCAAATTACCCACACCATAAGCTTCATAAGCATCTTTGGTATTACCATTAATCCAACTGGTTGGAATAGCAAAAACTGCAGGAAATTGATATTGCTTTAACAATGGAAAAACTTTGCTATAACTACTTAGCGCACCATCATCAAAGGTTAATAACAGTGCCTTTTCAGGTAACTTTTTCTTTTGTAAGCGAGCCTGCATGACATCTTCTAAACGAATGGGTTGCCAACCTTCTCGTTTAATCCACGCAAAATATTGCCCAAGATTTTGCGTACTTATCGCATAGACATCTCGATCACCACGTTTGGCAACATCATCCCGAACATCATGAAAAGTCAGCGTTACAAATTGGTTATGTGCGGTACTTTCATCAAGTTCAGGCATCGCCAAATTTGCAGTTTTTGGCACATTATTTTCAGCAAACAGATATGTCGTACTGATGGGCAAAGTCACAGCTAGAACTAAGCTTTGCTTCAACATGCGGTGTATTAATGTATTTTTCATTAGAAGCGCCCCTCAAATCCAACAACTGCATAGCTACGATCTTCATCTTTTCCGTCATACGGATGTGAACCCCAACCTATGCCGTAGTTCAATTTCCACGTGCGTGAGAGTTGCCAATCATGTTGATAATACAAATTATAAATCGGACGACTTGAGTAGCCTTTTTGTCCGAATGTACCGATAGTTGCTGCAAAGTGCTGGTTAAAATGACGTTCATAGTCACGCCATGTCATCCAATCATGTTCCAATGTCACTTCAGCGCTATAGCTATGTTCAGGGTTAAAATATGGCACATCAACCGAATCATTTTTTCCGTAATAACCACGCAGTGTTGCCGCAGAAATATGATGCGGGGATTGTTGGAATTGTTGTTTAAAGTATCCAGAGAGTTCTTGGCGTAGATTTCCATCATCAATATCGGTCAATTGATAACTTGCGCCTGCCTTGCGTGATTCATTTTGTTGCCAGTTCAATGCAAAACGATAAGCCTGCCCTTCGTGGTCCTGTGCCAAAGATTGCAATGGAATATCCGCTTGGCTGTCATAACCCAGTGCATAGTTCCAATGATCATTTAACCAATGTGACCAATCCAATTGCACACCAAAACGGTCGCCATCGGTGCTTTGAGAGAATAATGCAGATGCAGCTTTACGATCCGAAGCCCACTCTAAACCCATGCCAATCCGCTGGTCTTTTAATTTGCCAGACTCATACTTCGACCAACGATTGCTATGGTCTGCAAAGAGTCGATAATTATCGTAAAACCATGGGCTATTGATACGCGTCCAGTTTTCCTGTTCACGTGAACCTTTCAGGCGATTTTGTACACGAGGATCATCCGACTCACTTTTTGCAAAGGTACTCTGATGTTGAATTGACGCACGATTCCGATCATCCAATTCTTTTTTACTTTGTTTTACGCCCGTATCATCACCGACATGGCTGACCATATATTGATTGAGTTCACGCCAAGCTTGAATTTGACTTAAAGCTTGGAAATTCTGCATGCGGTTAATTTGCGTTCCCTGTGAAATGGGCTCCAAGCTATTCTGCTGCGCCAAAGTATGCTGAGACTGCTCTGGTTTTTCACGCCAACGTTGAATTAATGCCAAATTATTTTGATAACCGATATTGCCGGGAGCCTTTGCGGTTAAGTCATTAAAGTAACGTTCAGCTTTTTCATGTTCATTGCGATAAGCAAAGTTCAATCCCTTCAACGCAATAAATTCAGTACGATCATCGTGTGGCGCCTTATCTACCCCTTTCGCATTACTATAAACAAAGGTCGGCAACTGTTTGTCCATAGTGTCGATTAACTGATTGGCTTGTTTAAATTTTTCTTGTTCAATCAAGCTATAGTACAAACCAGCATAGACGTTATAGTCCGCATAATTTTTTTCAGCAAATAAACTCTGATATAAAGGCTCAGCTTTTTCAGGTTGACGTAATTTTAAATAACTGTCTGCCAAAGCATGTCGTACATAAGCAGGCATTTCTTTAGCTGTTTGACCTGTTTTATCTACTTGTGCCAGTGCCTGCTTCGAAGCATTACGTGCATTTAAGGCATAGATATATTCATAGTAAAATTTACGTTTACTGGCTTCATCTGCAGGAAGTGAGTCTTCATAAGCTCTCATTTCAGCCAGAACACGATCTAGTGGTTCAAATGCCGTTGCTCCACGCTTCATATCAAACGCATTTTTTGAAGCTTGAATGCCTTGTTGGATACGCTGTGAGAACTCATTCATCTTGAGCAAATATTGCAACACTGGCTTAGAACTATTGAGTCCATTGGCCTGAATGTAGCTTTGCGCAGTGGCAAAATCGCTATTTTGCAATAAAGCCAATACGAACTGTTCTTGGGTATCTGCATTGGGCTGTTTTTCTAACGCATATTTCGCTGCATTGAGGGATTCAGCAGGCATATCCAATAATCGATAGGCATAGGCCAATTGCGAAAGATAATCTGCACCAAGCGACTGTAAGTTGAGATTTGCCAGTTTTTGTTTTGCTTGATCTTTTTGACCTGATTCTGCCAGCAACACACCCTGCCAAATCAACCACTGTTCCGATTGATCCTGCTGATAAAATTTTTGTGCCCACTGTAAGGCTTGATCATATTGTTTAAGATCACGTAAAGCTTTGATGACACTGACTTTGCCATAATCTGGAAACGTATCTGGATTAATCTGCGCCAAGTAAGTCACATCTCTAGAGCTAAAGGTTGCATTTGCATAACGCAGGAGCGTGTAATCTGCAATGAGCTTCTGATTTTCAGGATGTTGCGCTAATAAAACTTGTAATTGGTTAAATCCCTGATCCAATTTACCGACACGGATATCCGCAACACTTTGTTCTCTTTGCTGATCAATATTATCAACTGCAAATACAACCGTAGGAAGGCTCGAAAAAATCGACAAGAAACATAGACGAGATAAATAAGATTTATAAATCGTGATTATTCACGTTAGAAGAGTAATTATTCATCAAATTAAATTAATGTGACGTGTTTCACATTATATCATATTTTGACGATTAAATTTGGTTAATTATTCATACTAAAGTGTTAATAATGAATGAGAATATGCTGATTTTATAAATTTTCTTTACTATTCACCCACTATTATTAAATAAAAATAAAAAAACCCCTCATTTGAGGGGGTTTTATTAACAGAAACTTACCGTACTTAAGCAAGACCTTTTGACTTTAAGACTTCAAACATAGTTGAGCCTAATTCAGCAGGACTACGGGTATAGGCCATTCCGGCTTTTTCAAAAGCAGCAAATTTCTCTTCTGCTGTACCTTTACCGCCCGAAATGATCGCGCCTGCATGTCCCATACGTTTACCTTTTGGTGCAGTCACACCCGCGATATAACCGACAACAGGCTTAGTTACATTCGACTGGATATATTCAGCCGCTTCTTCTTCTGCTGTACCACCAATCTCACCAATCATGATGATCGCTTCAGTTTGCGGGTCGTCTTGGAACAGCTTTAAGCAATCAATTTGATTCATGCCCGGAATTGGATCTCCCCCAATACCGATACACGTCGACTGACCTAGACCCAGCTTCGTGGTTTGCGCTACAGCTTCATAGGTCAGAGTCCCTGAACGCGAGATAATGCCGATTTTACCTGGTTGATGAATATGCCCCGGCATAATACCGATCTTACACTCACCCGGAGTAATAATCCCTGGACAGTTCGGACCAATTAGACGTGCATTGTTACCATAGGTTTCTAGGTAACGTTTCGCTTTTAGCATATCAAGTGTCGGTACACCTTCCGTAATCACAACGATCAGCTCTACACCTGAATCAATAGATTCAATAATTGAATCTAGGACAAATGGTGCAGGTACATAAATCGAGGTTGCCGTTGCACCCGTTTCACGCACCGCTTCTTTCATGGTATTAAATACGGGTAGATTCAAATGTTGTGTGCCGCCTTTACCCGGAGTCACCCCACCGACCACTTTTGTGCCGTAAGCAATTGACTGTTCAGAATGGAATGTACCGTTTTTACCGGTAAAACCTTGTACCAATACTTTGGTGTCTTTATTAACTAATACGCTCATGATCTCTACTCCCTTAGCCTTTTACCGCAGCAACAATTTTTTCTGCAGCATCAGCCAAGCCATTTGCAGAAATCAATTTCAAACCTGATTCATCAAGTAATTTTGCACCCAATTCTGCATTGTTCCCTTCTAAACGAACAACCACAGGTACAGTCACATTTACTTCTTGAACCGCTGCAATAATTGCTTCAGCAATCATGTCACAACGTACAATCCCACCAAAAATATTAATTAATACACCTTGCACAGAACTATCCGCCAAAATGATTTTAAAGGCTTCAATTACGCGTTCTTTGGTCGCGCCACCGCCTACATCTAGGAAGTTTGCAGGTTGACCACCATAGAGTTTAATAATGTCCATGGTTGCCATCGCTAGGCCAGCACCATTGACCATACAGCCAATATTGCCTTCTAAGGCAACATAGTTCAGATCAAATTCTGATGCTTTCAGCTCACGCTCATTTTCTTGCGTTTTATCGCGTAGTGCTGCGATTTCTGGTAAGCGATATAAAGCATTTGAGTCGATACCAATTTTTGCATCCACACATAAAATCTCGCCATTTTCACGTACGGATAACGGGTTAATTTCAAATAAAGCAAAATCATTTTCAATAAATGCTTGATAAGCCGCAGACATGATTTTGACAAATTGATTCACTTGACCATCTTTTAGGTTTAAAGCAAACGCCACTTCACGTGCTTGGAATGGTAACAATCCAACCAGAGGATCAACTTCAACTTTAATAATTTTTTCAGGCGTTTCTTCTGCAACTTTCTCAATTTCAACACCGCCTTCAGTCGATGCCATAAAGGTCACACGACGGCTAGAACGGTCAACTACAGCACCTAGGTACAATTCACGCTCTACTGGATAAACATCTTCAGATACCAAAATACCGCTGACGGGTTGACCCAATGCATCTGTTTGATAAGTGACTAAGCGTGAGCCGACCATTTGGTTCACATAATCAGTGGCTTCTTGTGCAGATTTTACGACTTTAACGCCGCCTGCTTTACCACGACCACCTGCATGCACTTGGGCTTTGAGTACCGCAAACTTACCACCCAGTTGCTCAAAAGCTTTGACTGCTTCTTCTGCGGTAGTTACAAATACGCTTTCTTGGACTGGCATACCATATTTTTTTAATAACGCTTTAGCTTGATATTCGTGTAGATTCATTGAACAACCTTTTACTCTTTCTTCGCTTTGTTATGACCCATTAAAGCCCAGACATCCGTCAAAGCAGCTTTAACCTTTTTAAATCTTAAAATATTTCTTATCTTTATTTTTAGATGATTATTCAAATTAAAACAACCATCTGAAACAAAAAAGAGCGGCCTAAGCCGCTCTTTTTACATCTTATTTACGTTTACGCTGAATCGCGTGAATTGCACGCCCATCGACTGCAAGTGCAGCTTCGTGAACGACTTCAGAGAATGTCGGGTGACCGAAAGTCATTAACTGTAGGTCTTCAACACTTGATACGAACTCAAGTGCGATCATGCCTTGGTGTACGATGTCAGACGCAGCAGGTCCAATCACGTGCATACCGAGTAGACGATCTGTCTTCGCATCAGCAACAAACTTAACAAAGCCTGCGTTTTCACCAGCAGCCATTGCACGACCATTTGCAGCGAAACCAAATTGACCTGTTTTAACTTCGTGGCCTTTTTCTTTCGCTTGCTCTTCTGTTAAACCAACCCACGCCGCTTCTGGGTGTGTGTAAATTACAGAGATGATAGTGTCATAGTTCACTTGAGCTGCATGACCGTGGATACGCTCAACAGCCATTACGCCTTCTTCCATTGCTTTATGTGCAAGCATTGGACCACGTACCAAGTCACCAATTGCGTATACACCTTCAACTGAAGTTGCACACCAATCGTTTACTTCAACTAAACCGCGTTCAGTGAGTTTAATGCCTGAATCTTCAGCCAATAAACCTTCTGCATATGCTTTACGGCCCACACAAACGATCAATTTATCGAAAGTTTGAGTTTTGTCTTCGCCGCCTTGAGTGTACTTAACAGTAACTTCACGGCCATTGACTTCAGTACCAGCAACTTTAGCGCCAACACGGATATCAAGACCTTGTTTAGTCAATACTTTTTGGTAATCTTTTGCCAAAGCTTTATCAGCCATTGGTAAGAATGCGTCCATTGCTTCAAATACAACAACTTCAGCACCTAGACGACGCCAAACAGAACCAAGTTCTAGACCAATTACACCCGCGCCGATTACGCCAAGACGTTTAGGCACTTCTGGGAACTCAAGCGCGCCAGTAGAGTCAACAATAATGTCTTGATCTACAGGTGCAACTGGAATATTTACCGGCACAGAACCCGATGCAAGGATTACATATTTAGGTTCTAAAATTTGAGTTTCACCTTCGTGAGATACAAACTCAACTTTCTTACCTGCAAGTAATTTACCTGTACCTTTTAACCATTCGATACCATTGCCTTTAAGTAGGCCATCAATACCCATCGTCAATTGGTTAACAATTTTGTCTTTACGATCAAGCAGTTTTGCAAGATCAAATTTCACTTCACCAGTCGTAATACCGTGGTCATCTAAGTGATGAACAGTATCTTCATAGCGGTGAGATGAATCAAGTAATGCTTTAGATGGGATACAACCCACGTTTAAGCAAGTACCACCTAAAGATGGTTTACCTTTATGAATACGTTTTTCAATACAAGCTACTTTAAAGCCTAATTGAGCAGCGCGGATAGCAGCTTCATAACCACCAGGACCGCCACCAATAACAACTAAATCAAATTGAGACATGTGTATCTCCAAAAATGGGCTTAGAGGATCGCTCTAAGCCCATTGCATTATTCTGAAGTATTAAAGATCAAGGATTAGCTTAGCTGGTTCTTCTAACAATTCTTTGATTGTTACAAGGAAGCCTACTGCTTCTTTACCATCGATTAGACGGTGGTCATAAGAAAGCGCTAAGTACATCATTGGCAAGATTTCAACTTGACCATTTACAGCCATAGGACGTTCTTGGATTTTATGCATACCCAAAATCGCAGTTTGTGGCGTATTTAAGATAGGTGTAGAAAGCAAAGAACCGAAAGTACCACCATTAGTAATAGTGAATGTACCGCCAGTCATATCTTCGATACCCAATTTACCATCACGCGCTTTACCAGCGTATGCACGGATACCGTTTTCAACTTCAGCATAGTTCATGCGGTCAGTATCACGAAGAACTGGAACTACGAGACCACGGTCACTTGATACAGCAACACCGATGTCGTAGAAACCGTGGTAAACGATGTCATTGCCATCAATCGAAGCGTTTACAGCTGGGTAGCGTTTAAGTGCTTCAGTTGCCGCTTTAACGAAGAATGACATGAAGCCAAGACGTGCACCATGACGCTTTTCAAAAGCATCTTTGTATTGCGCACGCATTTCCATGATTGGTTTCATGTTTACTTCGTTGAACGTAGTCAACATTGCAGTTTCTTGAGTTGCAGCAAGTAAACGTTCAGCAACACGCTTACGAAGACGAGTCATAGGAACACGTTTTTCGATACGTTCACCAACAGCAACGCTTAATGGCGCAGCAGCAGGAGCAGCTGGTTTAGCTTGATGGTTTGCAACATCTTCTTTAGTGATGCGACCGCCACGGCCAGTGCCAGCAACGTCAGCAGCAGCAATGCCAGACTCAGTCAATGCTTTACGCACTGCAGGAGCTTGATCAGCAACAGGTTGAGCACGTTCAACAACAGGAGCAGCGCCCGCTTGAGTTTGCGCAGCAGCTTGTTCTACTTTCTCTTCTGATTGAACAGCTTGAGTTTGAGCAGCGCCAGAAGCAGCACCTTCTTCAAAAGTCGCAATCACTTCAGCAGAAAGAACTGTATCGCCTTCGTTTTTAACGATTGCAGAAATCGTACCGTCAGCAGGAGCTACAACTTCTAAAACAACTTTATCTGTTTCAATATCACAAATCACTTCGTCACGTGATACTGCTTCACCTGGTTGTTTGTGCCAAGTTGCAACTGTACCGTCAGCAACTGACTCTGGGAATACCGGTGCTTTAATTTCGGTTGCCATTATTAAGAATCTCCTGTTATTCAGCTACGATAGCTAAAGCATCATTTACGAGCTGAGCTTGTTGTTTTGCGTGCAAATATGGTGAACCACAAGCCGGTGCAGCAGAAGCTTCACGACCTGCATAACTAATACGAACTTGTTTGCCCGCTTTCATCACGTCGTCATACAGACGCGGAGCGATGAATAACCATGCACCTTGGTTCTTCGGTTCTTCTTGAGCCCAAACCAATTCTTTAACGTTTGGATATTGTGCCAGAACTTCAGCAAGACGTGCTTCTGGATACGGATACAATTGTTCAATACGAACGATTGCTGTGTTGTTCAATTCTTTTTCACGACGTTTTTCAAGTAAGTCGTAGTAAACCTTACCACCACAAAGCACTAGACGAGTTACGTCTGATTTGTTGATGTTGTCGATTTCGTCGATCACAGTTTGGAATGAACCATTTGCAAGTTCTTCTAATGTAGAGGTTGCAAGTTTGTGACGAAGAAGAGACTTCGGTGAAGTCACGATCATTGGTTTACGGATTGGACGAAGTGCTTGACGACGCATCGCATGGTAAATCTGCGCTGGTGTAGTCGGTGTGATCACTTGCATGTTTTCTTCAGCACATAGCTGTAAGAAACGCTCTAAACGAGCTGATGAATGCTCAGGACCTTGACCTTCAAAGCCATGTGGAAGAAGCATAGTCAGACCGCATACACGTTCCCACTTAGTTTCGCCAGACGCGATGAACTGATCGATTACAACCTGTGCACAGTTTGCGAAGTCACCAAATTGCGCTTCCCAAATGACAAGGCTCTTTGGAAGAGTCGTTGCATAACCGTATTCGAATGCAAGAACCGCCATTTCTGACAATAATGAGTCATAAATAGCTGTACGTGGTTGGTTTTCTTTCAAGTTACATAATGGAATGTAAGTTGAACCATCTACTTGGTTATGAAGTTTTGCATGACGGTGTGAGAATGTACCACGACCAACGTCTTCACCTGTTAAACGAACAAGGAAACCTTCATCTAGAAGAGACGCGTAAGCTAATGTTTCAGCAGCACCCCAGTTCAATGGCATTTCACCAGTCTGCATTTTCAGACGGTCATCAATCACTTTAGCAACCTGACGTTGCATCACGAAGCCTTCTGGAAGCTCGCGCATTTTCGCACCAAGCTCTTTTAGACGTTCGATTGGGAAAGTGGTATCCCATTTGTCTGTGTATTCGTGGCCTAAGTAAGGTTTCCAGTCCACAAACATTTTTGTGTTTGGCTCAAGTACCAACGCATTTGCAACGTGTTTACCTGCTTCAAGGTCAGAACGATACTGTTCAACCATTGCATCAGCAGAAGCACGATCAAGAACACCTTCTTGTACAAGCTTGTCAGCATAAAGCGTACGTGTAGTCGCTTTTTTATTGATGATTTGATACATCATTGGCTGAGTTGCAGCTGGCTCGTCGGCTTCGTTATGACCACGACGACGGTAGCAGAACATATCGATTACAACGTCTTTACGGAATGTATGACGGAAATCGTGTGCCAATTGAGAAACAAATAATACAGATTCAGGATCATCACCGTTCACATGGAAGATCGGTGCTTGGATCATTTTCGCGATGTCAGTACAGTATTCTGTAGAACGCGCATCACGTGGGTCAGACGTTGTGAAACCAACTTGGTTGTTTACAACGATATGAACTGTACCACCCACGGTATAACCGCGAGTTTGTGACATTTGGAAAGTTTCTTGGTTTACACCTTGACCTGCAAATGCAGCATCACCGTGAACGATGATTGGTAATACATCATCACCACCGATATCTTTACGACGTACTTGACGTGCGCGTACAGAACCTTCTACTACAGGTCCAACGATTTCTAAGTGTGATGGGTTAAACGCTAATGCCAAGTGAACTTCGCCACCCGGAGTCATGACGTTTGAAGAGAAACCTTGGTGGTATTTAACGTCACCAGAGCCTTTTTTATGCAGAGATTTACCTTCGAACTCACCAAATAGATCAGCTGGGTTTTTACCCATGATGTTTACAAGAAGGTTTAAACGGCCACGGTGAGGCATACCGATAACCACTTCTTTACAGCCTACTGAACCTGCACGTTGAATAAGTTCATTCACCATAGGAATGAAAGATTCACCACCTTCAACACCGAAACGTTTCGCACCAACGAATTTGTTACCAAGGTATTTTTCTAGGCCTTCAGCTGCAGTTAGACGTTCAAGGATGTGTTTTTTCTGGTCTGCAGTGTAGCCAAATTGACCACGAGTACCTTCAAGGCGTTGTTGAATCCAACGTTTTTCTTTTGTATCAACAATGTGCATGTATTCAACACCAATTGAAGCAGTATAAGTTGCTTCCATTGCTTGAACCATTTCACCAAGTGTTGCTTCAGACTTACCGATTGCAAGGTTACCTGTATTAAACACAGTATCTAAGTCAGACTGAGTTAGACCGTGCGCAGCAAGATCTAGATCAGGCACGATTTCACGTTTTGCAAGACCAAGTGGATCTAATTTTGCGTTTTGATGACCACGGTTACGGTATGCAGCGATCAACTGTAATACACCGATTTGACGGCGTTCATGCTCAGAACTTACTGCACTTTGCACTACTGGCTGAACACGGCTTGAATTACGGCCTAATAATAGGAATTGCTCACGTACATTGCTGTGTGGTTGATCACCTTTCGGGAATTTATCGAAGTATTCACGCCAATCAGCCTCTACTGAGTCTGGAGCCGTTAGATACTGCTCATAAAGTTCTTCAATATACGCTGCACTGTCAGCGCTAAGTTCAGTGTCAAGACGCAGTGCGTCAGCAACTTCTTGCATTTGTGGACCCATTTCCTATTGCAAAACATTTCAGGATGCTTTTTAAGCGAACCCATGATTAGTAATGTCAAATTGGTAATATGACATTAGTCCCCATTAGGCTTAAGCCTTGAGGCGTTATCACTACATTAGGATTACCCAATGTGATTAATGAACAATAACGCCCTCAGCGGCATCATTACTCATTGAGAAATACCCGACATAAATCGGGCAATTTTTGCAAATCGTCTTAGAAAAAATAAAATTTGCGCAATTATCTTTTCTAAAGCGACTTTATTAACATTTATATACCGTCTACAGCGCTTAAATTGTAGAAAAAATGTACCTAATTCAAAGTCATTTTTTACATATAGTGATACTTTAAATGCTAACACGTTCAAGCATTTTCAATTGATTTTTTTGACACATACCTCTCATAAATTAGCGAAATACACTGTTCGTATTTTCATCTATGATATGGTGCTACATATAAAATGATCTTTCAATTAAGACAAAAGTCTACGTTCGATTATTACCTCATCTCATATACAAAAACAAAAGAGAGCTGACATTCCTATCCTCTCTCTTTTTACTACGTTACATAATAACATCTTCTAATCCTTTTGACAGACTTGAACGAGCGTTTCATCAATAAATAACCATTTATCTATCACTTTATACTTTTAATTCACTACGTTTCTATGAAATCCATTTATAACACTCTGCAATGACAGCGAATAACTTTCACTATCATCACTTTTATATATGACAAAAAAAGCGCACCCAATGGTGCGCTTCTTTTTACTGCTAAATCTATTAACCTAGATCTAAAAGCATATTACGGATGTGACCGATTGCTTTAGTTGGGTTAAGACCCTTAGGACATACAGATACACAGTTCATGATACCTTTACAACGGAACAATGAGAATGGGTCGTCAAGACGAGCCAAACGCTCTTGAGTTGCTGTATCACGAGAGTCAATGATGAAGCGATATGCGTTCAACAATGCTGAAGGACCCAAGAACTTGTCTGGGTTCCACCAGAATGATGGACATGAAGTTGAACAACATGCACAAAGAATACATTCGTACAAACCATCTAAATGTTCACGCTCTTCAGGAGACTGCAAACGCTCTTTTGGAGGCGCAGGCTGATTGTTGATTAGGAACGGATGGATTTTATTGTACTGATCGTAGAACTGATTCATATCTACAACCAAATCTTTAATTACTGGAAGACCTGGAAGTGGACGAATTGTGATCACTTCTGGTAAGTCGTTTAGGTTCCAAAGACACGCCAAACCATTTTTACCATTAATGTTTACACCATCAGAACCACAAATACCTTCACGACATGAACGACGGAATGTTAATGATTCGTCTTGAACTTTTAATGCTAGAAGTGCATCAAGCAACATACGATGCTTATCAGTCAACTCTAGTTTAAAAGTTTGCATGTACGGAGCTGCATCCTTATCAGGATCGTAGCGGTAGATATTAAATGTACGAGTACCTCTACTCATCTTACTTCTCCCAATTAGAATGTACGTGGTTTAGGCGGAATAGCATCTACAGATAAAGGCTTGTAACGTACTGGTTTGTACTCAAGACGGTTATCTACAGAGAACCATAAAGTGTGTTTCATCCACTCATCATCACGACGACCGTATGGGTAGTCAGCATGATCAGGTGGTAATTCAAAATCTACCACTGTATGCGCACCACGACATTCTTTACGTGCAGCCGCAGAAATCAGTGTCGCTTTCGCAACTTCATACAGGTTTTCAACTTCTAGAGCTTCAACACGCGCTGTGTTAAATACTTTAGATTTGTCTTTCAAGTGAATGTTACGTACACGTGGTTCGAGCGCAAGAATCTGTTTCACACCCTCTTCAAGAAGTGCAGATGTACGGAATACACCAGCGTGATCTTGAACGATGTCACGGATTGCATCTGCAACTTCTTGAGCATTTTCACCAGAAGTTGATTCATCAAGATGACGAACACGATTCAAAGTTTTTTCAAGAACAGTTGTAGGAAGCGGTGCATATTCATCACCGTGGTGTTTAGTTACATAGTCAACAATATGTTCACCAGCAGCTTTACCAAATACAACCAAGTCAAGTAATGAGTTTGTACCTAGACGGTTAGCACCGTGTACAGATACACATGAACATTCACCAATTGCATAGAAACCTTTCACTGGTTTAGTGAAATCACGGTCACCCGCATTGTGTGAGTACACACCAGTTTCTTTATTGTAGTTCGCAACCAAAGCTTCAGTTTCACGAGATACAGGAACAACCACTTGACCATGAATATTTGTAGGAATACCACCCATTTGGTAATGGATTGTAGGTACTACAGGAATTGGCTCTTTAGTGATGTCAACGTTCGCGAATTTCTTACCAATCTCAAATACAGATGGAAGACGTTTCATGATTGTTTCAGCACCAAGATGCGTCATATCAAGCAAGATGTAGTCTTTCTTAGGACCACAGCCACGACCTTCTTTAATTTCTTGGTCCATTGAACGTGATACGAAGTCACGAGGTGCCAAGTCTTTCAGTGTCGGAGCATAACGTTCCATGAACGGCTCACCAGCATCGTTACGAAGGATCGCACCTTCACCACGACAACCTTCTGTCAACAATACGCCTGCGCCCGCAACACCTGTTGGGTGGAATTGCCAGAATTCCATATCTTGTAATGGAATACCTGCACGAGCTGCCATACCAAGACCGTCACCAGTGTTGATATAAGCGTTAGTAGATGCACGGTAAACACGACCAGCACCACCAGTAGCGAACAATGTTGCTTTACCTTGGAATACTGCAATTTTACCTGTTTCTTGGTCAATTGCTGTCACACCAAGCACATCACCCTCTTCATTACGGATCAAATCAAGTGCGATCCATTCAACGAAGAATTGAGTACCCATTTTCACGTTGCTTTGATAAAGCGTATGAAGAAGAGCATGACCTGTACGGTCGGCAGCAGCACATGCACGTGGAACTGGTTTTTCACCATAGTTCGCAGCATGACCACCAAACGGACGTTGGTAAATTGTACCGTCAGCATTACGGTCAAATGGCATACCTAGGTGTTCAAGCTCATATACAACTTGAGGCGCTTCACGAGTCATAAACTCAATTGCGTCTTGGTCACCTAACCAGTCAGAACCTTTAACTGTATCGTAGAAGTGGTAGTGCCAGTTATCTTCTTGCATGTTACCAAGAGATGCACCAATACCACCCTGCGCCGCAACAGTGTGTGAACGAGTTGGGAATACTTTAGTCAGTACAGCAACTTTCAAACCAGCTTGAGCAAGTTGGTAAGAAGCACGCATACCTGAACCACCACCACCAACGATGACTGCATCGAAAGTTAGGTGTGGAATATTTGTGTAATCTTCTTTAGGGGTTATAGCGCCCATGATATTTTCCTATCAATTTGCCCAAAAAATCTGGATCGCCCAGATCGCGTATGCAAATACTGCAACAATCACTGCAGAAGTCAGCACTAAACGCAGACCGTTTGCTGAAGGACCCATTTGACGAGTAGTCACATAGTCAGTGAATACTTGCCACATACCAATCCAAGCATGCGCAACAAGAGATAAGACAGACAATAAAGACATAATCTTCATTGGTGTTGTCATCATAAAGCCATACCATTGCTCAAAAGTGAATCCGCTATTGCAAAGGATCCAGCCCAGTACAACAATAGTATAAACAGCCAATACAACGGCACTTACACGCTGGATAAACCAATCGCGAGAACCTGATCCTGTTAAACCTGTAGCACTTTTCATTAGAGAACAATCCATACAAATGCTGCAACAATACCGATTGCAGACAAGATCAATGAAATAGTAGCTGCGATACGACCACTTTGAAGTTCTTCAGCAACGCCAAGATCTGCAAATAGATGCTTGATACCACCAATAAGGTGATAAATTAAGCCGGCTACAAATACCCATACGACAAAACGCACAATAAAGCTATCAAACACAGCTTGAACTTGCGCAAAACCTTCAGGTGAAGATAAAGATTTGTCTAAAATCCAAAGAAGGACCGGTACGAGTAAAAATACGATAACACCTGATAGACGGTGTAAAATTGATGCAATAGCCACAGGGGATTTTAAGTTTACGTCTAAAACTTGACCCATGGACAAATTGACAGGTCTGTTGCTTTTCACAGCGGGCATCCTGTAAGTAAAAACTCCATCCGGAGTTTGTTGGAATTAATTCGTAGGAAAGCTAGCATAGTCAGACATTACAATATAATAAACTCTGCAGCTGTCTGATCTTATAAACGACAGGGAATTATAAAACGTGAACTTTCAAAACACAAACGAAGACAATTAGGAATTTTGCAAAATATCCTTAAATAAGAATCATTAACAATAACTTCTCTAAAAACAAATACCTTATTCATCTAAGAAAATCATACTATGTTATTGGTTTTAATCAGTTAAATGTAAGTTTCACTTATTGTTTTTGTGTGTATATGGCGATTTAAACTTTTAGACTAAAGATGAACAAATCTAAATCTTTCTTTTCCCACTACATTTTAAAATCTTCCAACACATTCGCCAAGCCATAATCATAAAAATAAATGTGCATTATTTTCTCAAATGATAAAACTGAAAGATCATGAAACGAAATAAGTACTTAGTCTGTGCATAAAAATCTCAGCAACAGCAAATCTGTTTAATAAAACTCCATTTTTTACCTTTCCAATGACAAAAATGTTCATTTATTGATCTTTTAAAGGCGTTTAATTAACTATTTTTTAACCAAACGAACTTTTTTTTTAAGTACGATTAAGTCGTTTTAATTATGAATAAGAAAAAAGCAATTTAGAGCCACAGATGTGTGTAAGTTACGAAAATTATAATAATTTAATGAAATAGCGGTCTTGTAATTCATATTTGTTTCAGAGTTTTTGAGAATTAAAAATTGCTTACAATTAAGGCAATAGGCTTTTTTTAATCTGCACCTCCCCTGCAAATTGACTTATTATACTGCGTCGGCACTGTGATTTTACTCATTTTTTAAGCGTATGAATTGTGCTTCATTTCAAGGAATGATCCTCAATTTATATCCATAAGTATAATTGACAAAATTTCAGTTCCCTCTAATCTTAGAGCAAATTTTTGATCTGTCTGATTCTCGCATTAAAAGATTAGTACTGAGTCAGATAAAACATTCACCAGGACAGGAGATCTATTGAATGTCTGAAGCAACTGGCAAAAAAGCCGTTTTACAGCTTGATGGCAAAGAAATTGACTTACCAATTTACAGTGGCACTCTAGGCCCAGATGTAATTGACGTTAAAGATGTGTTGGCCGCAGGTCACTTTACTTTTGATCCTGGTTTTGTCTCAACGGCTGCTTGTGAATCTAAAATCACTTTCATTGACGGCGGTAAAGGTGTTCTTCTACACCGTGGCTACCCAATCGACCAGCTTGCTACTAAAGCAGACTACTTAGAAACTTGCTACCTTCTTTTGAACGGCGAGCTTCCTACTGCTGAACAAAAACAAGAATTCGATGCTAAAGTTCGTAACCACACTATGGTTCACGATCAAGTTGGCCGTTTCTTCAATGGTTTCCGTCGTGACGCTCACCCTATGGCGATCATGTGTGGTGTTGTTGGTGCGCTTTCTGCGTTCTATCACAACGGTTTCGATGTTGAAAACATTGACCACCGCGAAATCACTGCTATTCGCTTAATCGCTAAAGTTCCTACTTTAGCTGCTTGGACTTACAAATACACAGTAGGCCAACCATTCGTTTACCCACGTAACGACTTAAGCTACGCAGAAAACTTCTTGTACATGATGTTTGCTACTCCTGCAGACCGTGATTACAAAGTTGACCCTATTCTTGCTAAAGCAATGGACCGTATCTTCACGCTTCATGCTGACCACGAACAAAACGCGTCTACTTCTACAGTACGTCTTGCTGGTTCTACTGGCGCTAACCCATACGCATGTATCGCTGCGGGTATCGCGGCTCTATGGGGACCTGCTCACGGCGGCGCGAACGAAGCTGTTCTTAAGATGCTTGATGAAATCGGCACTGTAGAAAACGTTGCTCCGTTCATGGAAAAAGTGAAAACTAAAGAAGTTAAACTTATGGGCTTCGGTCACCGAGTTTACAAAAACTTCGATCCACGTGCGAAAGTAATGAAAGAGACTTGTGACGAAGTGTTAACTGCACTTGGTATCAACGATCCACAACTTGCTTTGGCTATGGAACTTGAACGTATTGCGCTTTCTGACGAATACTTCATCAAACGTAACCTATACCCTAACGTAGACTTCTACTCAGGTATCATCCTTAAAGCGATTGGTATCCCAACAGAAATGTTTACTGTAATCTTCGCTCTTGCACGTACTGTTGGTTGGATCAGCCACTGGTTAGAAATGCACAGCGCACCTTACAAAATCGGTCGTCCTCGTCAGCTTTACACTGGCGAAACTCAACGCGATATCCAAGGTCGTTAATTCGAAAGAATTGTGCGAATCTAAAAACCGTCCCTTTGGGGCGGTTTTTTTATGCAGCTAGAATTATTTTGCGCTATTGAACAGCCCCATCTGACTGAATTTTCCAACTCAATCATTAGATAAAACGATGCATCACAAGCTATAAAGTATGGTGTATATTGCTGAATGTATTTTAAATCGCCATTTTCTAGAAAATCTCACACTGTTTCATCAGATAGCGTCATAAAAAAAGCCTAATTCCACGTAGAAATTAGGCTGTAAACAAAAGGTTTAAATATTGATGATGCTTTATTTTGGCTTATTGAGTTAAATAACTTTTATTAAGCAACCTTCTCTAAGCAACCGTCTCATAGTCTGCCAAGTCTACCTGTTTAAGACGCTGCTTTAACTGTTTCAGTGACCACGGCCAAGCTGCAAAATTGCGCCCATTGGCATCTAAGTAATAACTCTTACAACCGCCACTATTAAAGACTGTAGTCTGTAAATGCGTCTGTACTTTTGCATTGTGATAGGCCAATACATTTGGCTTAATTTCAAGCCGTTGTATCTTCTCTTGTTTCATTTTTACCAAGGCATCGACGATATACCCAACCTGTGCTTCTGCAATCCCAATGAATGAGTCATAAACCAAAATATTTGGCCCGAGCACCAAGAAGGCATTAGGTACTTGCGCGATACTGGTACCCAAAAATGCTTCAGGAGAGCTGTTTTTCCAAAGTTCTGACAATAATTCCCCTTTGGCATTTTTTACACGTTGTCCAATCGGCGGATGAGAAACTTCAAAACCTGTGCCCCAAATAATGACATCGACTTCATGACGTTCACCATTCGCAGCAATAACAGTATTACCGTCTATTTCAACTAAACCATGTGGTACAAGTTCGACATTGGCTTGCTGCAAAGCAGGATAATAGTTATTGGCAAATAAAAGACGCTTACAACCAATAGAAAAGTTTGGTGTAACTTTTTCACGTAATTCAGCATCTTGAATTTGTGTTTTTAACAACTGACGACCCAAATAATTCACAGGCTCTAAAAGCGAAGGATTACGTAGTCCTAAATTAATACCATTTAATATACCGGCCACACTTTTGCGCCAAGTTTCTTGTACTGTTGGAAAGCGGGTAATGATGCCTTTCGCACGGTCATTCAGTGGCAAATCTGCTTTTGGCAATACCCATGGTGCGGTACGTTGAAACACCACCACACTTTTGGCAATAGGTTGAATCTGAGGAATAAACTGAATCGCAGATGCCCCCGTACCAATCACCGCAATACGTTTATCTTTTAAGTCATAGGCATGGTTCCATCGCGCAGAATGGAACATTTCACCTTCAAAGCTTTCAATACCTTTAATTTTTGGAATTTGAGGTTCAGTAATCGGCCCAGTGGAAAAAATTACCATTCTCGCCGCATACTTACCTTTGCTCGTCTCCAATTGCCATTGCTTTAATTCCTCATTCCATTCCGCTGCAATCAATTCACAGTTGAACTGAATGTTATGATAAAGCCCATGCTGCTCTGCCACATCCTCTAAGTAGTTCAGAATCTCAGGTTGCTTGGCAAATAAATGACTCCATTTATGACTCGGCGCAAATGAAAAAGAATACAACGCCGAAGGAACATCACATCCACAACCTGGATAGGTGTTGTCGCGCCATGTTCCTCCCACGCGATTGGCTTTTTCTAAAACCACATAATCGGTATAACCCCGTCCATTCATTTGATGAGCAGCAGCTAAACCTGATATCCCCGCACCAATCACGATGGTATCGTAGACACGCACTTGATTTTCTACGCTTGGTTTTTCTAGGCTAGGCTCTAGCTCTGATTGGTCTTGTACTGCTTTTTTTGCTTTGGCAGAAGACGTTACAGGACGACGTACATTAGTTTGCGTTGTTGCCTTTTTAGTTTGAGTTTTCTCTTGATCTAATGCTTTTACATCTTCGTCATGTAATTGTGTCGGCATATTCATGCTTTTGCTCCCGACTTTTTAATATAGTTGTTAAATAAGGGATAACCCACCCCCAATAAGCGGGTATAGGTTTGCGGGGATAGACGCTTTAACCACCAAAATAATTTGGCATCAGGTTGCGGAATGGTATACAACTTCCCTGCATCTAAATTATTCAATGTCAAATCGACGACATCGTGGCTCGTCGTAAATGCATGATTCATCAGCAGTTGATCAGCCAAGCCTGAATATCGATTGGGCAAGCGTCCATTTTTCATGATATTAGTCGGCACCAAAGTTGGGCATAGTACATTCACACGGATATTTGCCGATCTAAGCTCTGCCGATAAAGTTTCAGACAATGCCAACACACTCGACTTCGTCACGTTATATGCTGTCATTTCCGGTGCAGCGGTATATGCCGCAGCAGAAGCAACATTAATAATCGCGCCCCCCTGCTTATTTTGTTTCAACTTGGGTACAAAATAATGGCAGCCATGCACCACACCCCACAAATTGACATGCATACACCACTGCCAGTCGTCTAAACTCAGTTCATCAAATTTACCACCCAGCCCGACGCCTGCATTATTGATCACCAAGGTCACAGCATGCCCCATCAACTGCTCAGCTTGCTCTGACAGTGCTTTAACTTCTTCAGCCTTACCTACATCACACTGCACTGCATAAGCATTTGATGAGGTCATGGATTGAATTTGATCAACCGTTTCTTGCGCTGCTTCTAGATGAATATCGGCACAGACCACTGTCCCACCACGACGTGCCAACTCCAAAGCAAAGCTTCTTCCTATACCACTGCCTGCACCAGTAACCACCGCGTAGGCGTTTTCACTTGGCTTATTCTTTTTTCCAAATAGACCCATGGTTTTGTCCTTTTATCGTTTTAATGCTGGGGTAAATTCTTTGACAAAATAAGGTGTTAACACACCATCAACAGGGTTCAGCAATCGCTTTTTGTAATATTCAAGAAATGCAGAAGTGTCATGATCATTTGGGTGAAAACTTGGTCGTAAATAATCAAAAATATGCCCGAGGCTGCTGCCATAAACACCATCTCTTAGACCAAAAATCAGTTGGAAACTGCGCGGAACATCTTTCCAGTAGCTTAGGCTAATCAAATTTGATGGCTTTCTGTAGAAAGGGACAATCGATGCACCAATTGAAATCAAACCCAAAATGGTAATTAATGCAGGGAAAAAGCCAGCAATACGTAAAGCATAATTACCTGATAATTCTTGATAAACATCATAGGCAATGTCTTTGTGTTCAGACTCTTCCAACATATGCCACATCCAAATGGCGCGCTGCTTTTCATCTATTGAATTAAAAAAGATTTCTTCATGATTCATCATGTATTCCGCAAGCACTGCGGTGAAATGCTCAATTGCTGCCATTAAGGATAACTTCATTGGCTGTGGCATACGTTCAAAACCATAGGCAAAGACGTAGTGTTCTAACTTTCTAAAAAATTGCACAGGCAGATTTCTTGCACGATACGCCTCATTCATTTCTTCATGCATACGTGAATGAATAGCCTCTTGCCCAATCAACGACGTGACACGTTGTCTTAATACAGGATCTTGAATAAAGTCGCGATGATATCGAGCAGTATCAATCACCAAATCTTCGCCACGGGTTAAGAAAATAGATAAAGAAGCAAAATAGGCACTGGCCAATTCTGCATTCATATAAAATTTTGGATCAATTTTTTCTGGTTCAAAATCAAATTTCATATGACGAATAGGAACAACGGCAGACTGTTTTGTTGGGTCAAAGACAGGGCCTGCAAATACGCGTGCTAAAGTTTTTTTTATCGGTTGAAAAGCGCTCATGATTTTGCTCTCAATTTGGGTGTTTCCCCTTCATTGACTTCATGTCGATTGAAGTAAAAACACATAGATTGAGGATCAAATTAAGTGAGATAGATCACTAGGCCATTAGCAAAACCGACCTCTCAATTTGCAAAAATGCTCAAATATTTTCTTTGTCAGACAATCTTTAAAACATCGGTGTTGTATGGCTCAAAAGCTTGTCATTAAAGGTCATGGCGTATTTTGATTGAGTGATGATTATTGGATTTTTTGCACTTCACCGGTCGCAGATTGATACACCCATTGATGATCAAACAGGCTGTCGTCTAAATGATCCAGTTTAAAATTACCGATAGCAACAGCATAGAATCCATTGCCCTGCTGCTTCAAATGTGTGATCTCTTGCATGAGTTCTTCAGTCAGTTGACCCATTATAAAGTCGGAAATCACCACCACATCGGCATGTACAAAATTCGGTTGTTTCAGCATGTCCACGGCATGATTCATCGCAGGGATAATATCGGTTCCCCCATGAAATGACTGCCCTAAAAAGTGAATAACATCATCCAAAGCGCTGTTACGCTGTAAATTCAGCGCGGTTAAATTGGTCGAGAAATTCACCAAATACATCGCTCGCTTTTCTTTTAGCGCTCGAATAGATAAATACAAACAAATCGCTTTGGAAATCAGTTCAGGTTGCCCATTCATTGAGCCACTGGTATCTAAGCAGACAATCATCGGGCCTTTTTGTCCGACTCGACGCTGTGTATGGCGTGGGTCTTCGATCACCCGTCCCTGTTGCTGACCTTGTCGATTAAAACTCATCAGGTTAGATTCTAAATATTTCAAATCAAATAAAACCTGCAAGTCTGGATCGGCTAATAGCGCCAACTCGCTAGGTAAAGCCATACTGATTTCTTGTGCCAATTTAATTCCAGTAATTTCCTCTTGCGCCATCGGGGTGTGAATAAGCTGCTGTGGCTCTTGTTCTAACTGAGCAGAAATCCGCTTACGTGGTATATTCGGCTGTGCGCTTCCGATCATTTGACATAAACGTTTAAGCGCCCGATCATGCTCGAGATAATTCGCCCATTGCTCAAAGTTCTGTACATCGTGCTCTGTTAATTGTCCTTTGGAATAGTCCAGAAAAATCCCTGTTTCAAACCCAACACTGTCATGGTGCTTAACCATTTTCGACAATGTCGCGAGAAAATCTTTGATTTCATCTAAAAAGGCATCTCGTTGTAGACGGAGTTGCTCAAACTCCCAATGTGCAATAGCTTCGGTCAATTTGCGCTGCCATTTGCCTTTGAATAGCTCAATTTGTAATTGACGCTGCTGCTCGGTCAGCAACGACTGTTGGCTCTGTTGCCACATTTCAGTGAATTCTGGAATCCCCAAGGTTTGCCTGAAGGCGGCATATTCAGTGTGGAATTGAACAAAATCACCCTGTTCCCAATGCTTTAACGCAAGCCAATGTTCCAATTGTTGCTGTACCACTGCATAGGGATGCTGCTGATCTAAACTCGACTTTGCCTGAAAGGCCCATTCCTGAATTTTTTGATCGAGCTTTTTTGCAACTTTATGATCATCCAACCAATGTTTTAAGCTGGATTGTTTTAATTCATCATAAAGTTGCGAACTTAATTCATCGAGCGCCGATTGGGTTTGTTGTCGTGTCGGTTTTAATTGCGACATAACTGTTCCAAGCGCTCACAATCTTGCAACTGCAATTGATATCTTGCCAATTGCTGCTCAATAGATTGAAATAAATGTTGAATATCCTGTTCAGTGACAAAGACCGATTTAAACTGATGCTTTTGGCTGTTAAAGCGTTCCGTCAACAGATCCAATTCTGTTTGAAAATGTGCTTTGATCTGTTGAACTTCGTGTAACAGCTCATATTGGCTTTGTGCTGAAAGAGAGCTGCGTGGACTACCTTTGGTATGTTTTATATACGGTGTCACCACTTCTTCTAAGCCGTAATAACCACCTTTTAACGTACATACTCTTGAACCATTAAAATTACATACGATGCCACGCACTTCTTCACCAGTATCATCTAAGGCAAAGAAGTCCTTTTTCGTATCCATTTTATCCAGTTCGAGATACAACACTTTATCTTTATAGTGTCGATCTAGATTGGTCACTGCACGTAAGTAGTCAGTGCCATGAATTAAATAACTCTCATAGACATCATCGGTATAATAAAAATGATTGAGCACCCGCTGTTCAAGTGCATCCTTCTCTGCCACATGCTGTTCGAACTGCAACCCATAATTTAAGCCATTTTCAGCCAATACTTCATCTATCTGCTGTGAAACAAAACCAATGTCTTCAGGCTGATTCCATAAGCAATGTTTTAAAATTAATAAATCACTCAAAATCACCGATGAACGATCATTTAAAAATGCACAGGCTTTGACTAAATAAGCCACACGTTGCCAACGACGGTCAGAGACATAGACCACGTGATCTTCAAAGTTATGATTGAGTCGATTTTTAAGTTGATCAAACAGATTTAAAATCGATTCGGGTAATTCCACCTGATAAATCTGTTCCCGCCAATCTTGTAACTCTGCTTTTGTTATTTTTAAAGTTGCATCGACTTCAACACTGACTTGACTCGGTTTGGCCTCTAATAGTGCATGGAAGTTTTCTGCAATAGCAATCGGCGGCACTTCTAAACGCAAAATAAAACGATCATACAATGCATCTAGACCTTGATTTGGTTCGGGAATTTCATTCGATGCACTAACCAAAACATTCAATGGAACTTTTTGGACAATGTCACCATTTTTAAAACTCCGCTCATTCACCAAGGTCAGTAAAGTATTTAAAATCGCTGGACTGGCTTTCCAAATTTCATCTAAAAAAGCAAAATCTGCCCGTGGTAAATAATGTTCTGTTTTACGTATATATTGATCTTCTTTTAAAGCTTTGATCGATACCGGTCCAAAAATTTCTTCCGGCGTACTGAAACGATTCATTAAATATTCAAAATAGTCATGGACTTCAAAAGCAGAAGCAATTCGACGCGAAATCAAACTTTTTGCTGTACCGGGCAAACCATATAAAAAGGTATTCATACCAGCAACACCAGCCAACAAACTCAAAGCAATAATCTGCTCACGTTCATACATATTTTTGCTGATTTCAGAAATTAAAGTATTGATCCGTGCTTGCATCTGACTATCTGTTTGACCGAAAACTAAATTGTAACGCCCTAACCGATTTTTCGCTGTAGCAGATGCAAAAATATCGCTCTTTAAATACATCGCATCAGCGTGATATTGTATTTTCAGGTTATAGTAAATATGTACATTCCTTTAGAGCTTTAGACACCTTTCATCATGTTGCCCTTTTTTCACACACTCATTCGACTATTAAAACTTGAAGGTTTTAAATATCGATCCCTCACGGCAGGTGAAATATCCATGTGTCGCAGTGTGTTTGGTGATTTGATTCAATATGAGCAAGTGAAAGTGATGAATCATCCTTTTCTGCCTTGGCAATCGGCGCATGTGGTCATGGCGCCTCAGGGGGATATCCATGCACGAAATTTACTGTTTAAAGCGGACTATGCCAAAGCATCTTTAGGATATCGCGCCCTGTTTATTCATGAGATGGTATCTATAAGTTTTAAATAAAATGACAACAAATATAAGTTTAATAAAAAATGGACAAACCCTGTTTCAATTTAAGATATTTATTTAACTAAGATTTTTTTGTAAGGTTTAAGGCAACTTCTATAAAAAGACTTTGGCTTCAATATGACAAACAAGGCTAGAAAAATAACCTTATCTAAATTTGCTCAGACAAAAGTTGTGCAACCTTCACATTTTGAAGCAACAGAAATAACCCTACCAACACAAACCAAATACCACGTTGCGCATATAACACAAAACTCTTTTGAATATGATCCAACTTATGGAACACGAGAAACTAAGTCACCTGTTCAATTTAATTTATATCCTCTAGTTGTTGATAGTTATGGAGTGCCTTGGGCTGAAGCTAATATTTACATCTTAGATAGAATAAAAAATAGTCTTAATGTAGTTATGGCAACCTATTCAAATATAGCTAGTGATTTAGTCGCATTTAGGCAATTTTTAGATGATACAAATGTGAATTGGGTTACTTTCGATAAAAACAAATTATATAGACCTACATATCGCTATAGAGCATATCTACGAACAATGATTGAAGCTGAAAAAATCAGCTTTTCCACTGCCCGTAGAAGAATGAGTACTGTAATCTCATTTTATCGTTGGTTAAAAAACGAAGACTTACTGAAGCCTGAATTTCCTATGTGGAAAGAATCAGATCGTTTTATAGATTTAAAAAATGATTTTGGTTCAACTTTTACAAAAAAAATCAAGTCAACAGATGTCTCTATCAAAGTCACTAAATCAAATAATCCATATGCTGAAACCATTAATGATGGTGGACTACTTCGACCATTGTCCAAAGATGAACAAATTCACTTACTAGAGGCCCTATCTGCATTAAAGAACACTGAAATGCTTTTAATCCACCTCTTAGGGTTGGCAAGTGGTGCACGAATTCAGACTATTCTCACTATGAGATTGCATCATGTATTTACCAATATGGAGGGTTTAGAATTAAAGGAAATCAGAATTCCTGCAGGACCTAGCACAGGCATTGACACAAAAAATGATAAGAAAATAGTTTTGCATATTCCTCTTTGGCTCTACCAAAAACTACATATCTATTCACAAAGTGAAAATGCTCAGGTACGAAGAAAAAAATCACTGTTGGGTGATTCAGATGATCAATATTTATTTTTAAGTAATCGCGGTACACCCTATTATCAGTCTAAAGCGGAGATTAAACACTTTCATGAAAATTTTGCACTTCATCATGCTAAGAATGGACAAACTGTGAGGCAATTTATAAATGATAAAGTAATTCCATATATTCAAAATCAATTGAACAATCCAAAATTTAAATATCGCTTTCATGATTTAAGAGCTACTTTTGGCATGAATCTAACAGATGAACAGCTAGAATATGTTGCTAGAGGACAAATAAGTCTTCACCAAGCTCGTGAATTTGTCAGAGTTAGAATGTGCCATGAATCCTCAGCAACGACAGACTTATATCTACAATACCGACAAAATTTAAAACATATTAGACAAGTGTCAGACTCATATAATGATCACCTATTTAAGATTGTTACCTCACTTGACTTGGATCAGAAATTATGAATTTAGAGCGAAGAATGATACAAGTCTATGATTTACCAATTCATTCTAATATTACAATTCTTCGCCCTGAACAAGTGGTGGTGAAATTTCCTCTGGGTAAGACCATTGATATAGGTGCATTGTGCTATTTAATTCGACAACCTACAGCCAAATCACATTTAGGTGTTAAAAGAATTTCAAATGAAGGAAGACTTGTACAGATAGATTCTGTGTATGAACCTCGCAAGGATGATGTACGCCGACTTATAACTTTTATTTCAGAACATATTATCCATAGTGGAAAACGTATTGAAACTATTAGAGATATGATCTCACGTTCAGTAGCCTTTGTATTTTGGGCTGATCAGAATAAATTTTATGATCTATTAAATAAAAAAGAAATAGCTAAACTAGCATTAATTCAGTACACCCAATATTTAAAAGAAAAAGTCTCAAGAGACGAGATCACAATAAATAGTGCTTCAAGACAACAAAGTTCAGTTATTACATTCTTATGTGATTTTTTTGAAGATGATGAATTTGCCATTGGTGTGAACATAATTCGAATAAACCAAAAACTCAAGAAAAGCACACAACCTCCAAGTGAAGATTCACAGGCAAAAGTCTTATCATTGTGTGAAAATATTTTTGATGGAATAGTCTCTTTTATCCTTGAGCATAAACAATATCCACATGAACTCAACATGCCCACATATTTAAATTTCCCAAACAATAAGCTTTGGATTTTCCCTGCAGAGTCATGGTTTATTCATCCTCTTAAATCATTAGACAAACGTAATACTTGTTTAGGTTATAACTACCAATTAGGAATATTAAACACAATTGAACAAATTGATAAATTAAGACTAAAACCCATTATAAATCAAAGAAACACTTACCATCTTTTAAAAAATGCAGAAAATAATTTAATTGCGGCTAATCAAAATTTTAGGCATAGCCAAAGAATACACATTGGAACTATTGCGCTGAATGCTTTTATTATTTTATTTACTGCACAAACAGGAATGAATTGGTCACAAATACTCAATTTGCAATGGGATAATGAATTTCATATATCTAGCACTCATCAATTATTCAGAACAATAAAATGGAGAGCTGCAGGTAAAGAGTGCAGTTTTGAAATACCTGTAGGATTTATGCCTAGATTCAAAAATTTCATTAGATTAAGGAATTATCTTTTAAATAATCAAAAGTTTGAATATTTGTTTTTTACTGCTGGTGAACGAGGTTTAGGCACCCCGAAACAAGTTAAATCATTTACTTTGCATGGTATTTACTCAGCAATTAAGCGAATTGATCCTCTGTTACCCACAATTCAATCAAGAGAATGGCGTGCAGCAAAAAGTGATTGGCTTGTGCGAAATACTGACATTTCAACAACAGCACTAATTTTACAAAATACAGAAAAAACAGTTTTATCTTCTTATATTGCAGGTTCTGAAAGTGCACATTGGGAAGAGATATCAAACTTTCTACATAACATATCTAAAGTTATTCTTTCGCCTAATCACGATCAAAAGCACTTATTACAGAGTGCTATTGGTAAATGCTCCTCCTTTGGAAACCCTGTAATTCCACAGGAAAACGACTCAATAAACACACCTAATTGTATTAATCCCGAAGGTTGCTTATTTTGTCAGAATTATAGAATACACGTAGATGAAACTGATATTCGAAAATTATTAAGTTGTAGGTATTGTATTGAAAAAACAGCACATTTAATAGGAAACTTGGAAGAACAAGATTTAATAACAAAACCAATTTTTGAAAGAATTAATTTAATTATAACCCATGTTAAAAAAAACAATGAACCGCTTGTAAACAAAATTATGTCTGAAGTTGAAGAAGGGGAACTTGACATTTATTGGGCAAGAAAACTTGAAATGTTTATGGAGTTAGATTGGATAATATGACTATTTTAAATCTAGATGCAAAATTAACATTTCCTTCACATCATATTCCACCTGATTCCTTCAATATATTGAATGATAGTTTACCATCGGATGATTTTGTTGTAAGTAGATCACCCACAGGAGCTATAATTTCATTATATGGAGACATTGTTTGGGACTTCACCATTTACCACCCCGATGGCAAGCCAAGTCCGTTATTATTCAGCTATTGGGATCAAGGTGAATTAACCCCTAATAGACAGGAATTAATCAAAGAAATTAAACATATTTTCTTTATATTAATTTGGCTAAGAGATAAAAGCCCGTTAAGTTTTGGGACATTAAGAAATTATCTAACTATTACTCGTGATATTGCAAAATTTGCAGAACGTAAACACACCACGTTAAAAGAAGTCATCGGCAATAATAAATTATTTTTAGAATTCGTTCGATCTCAGAACTCAGGATGGTTTATAGAAACACTTTCATCGCTTTTATTATTACTAATTGCTAGTAGTTATCAAAATCTTGCAATCAAGATAATTGAACCAGAAATAATAAGACAACTGCAAAAACAGAACAAACAGTACAGAGCATCTTTAAATCAACATGCCCCTATTCCTACCAGAATCTATTCTGAAATTTTAAAAAATTGGACATGTTATTTAGAGGAGTGGGAAAAAGTATCAAATGAATTAATGCAATTAATTTTGGAATGTTATGAATATAAACTAAGTTGTTCAGCTAAAAGAGCTTATTTTCATTCAATTTTGGATAATGTATCTGAACCATTAAAAAACTTCGTTAATGAACATACTGGACAATTCACAATAAAGCAAATCTCTAGCTTAGTTACAGCAACGCAGTGTATTTGTAAACTTGTAATTCAAGCTTTTTCTGGTATGCGAGACGAAGAGGCACAAACTATCCCTTATCAATGTATTAAAGAGGTGATCTCGAACTCACAAAAACATTATTTGATAATTGGTAGAACAACTAAGTTAAACCAGGGAAATGCCAAGACCACCCAATGGATAACAAGTATTGAGGGTTTAAAAGCCGTCAGAATTGCTCAAAAAATTGCTGATCATATTTACCAAATTCTTGATGAACAAGGAATTCAAAAAAGCACAGATATTTTTCAGTATCCCCTGTTTATTTCAGCGAGTTACTTTGGATTTTCAAGTAAACCGATTGAGTCAACAATTAAACAATATCGCATTGGAACTCTATACAGTAAACAAGTAGTTGATAAACTGATACCCCAAATAAGATTGGCTGATGTTGAAGAACTTGAACAAATTGATCCTCACAGAGCATGGAGATCAGAAGAGATTTTTCTTATTGGGCAATATTGGCCTTTTACTACTCATCAATTACGTCGTTCATTAGCACTTTATGCTCAAAGATCAGGTCTTGTATCTTTACCCTCTCTACGAAGGCAGTTACAACATATCACCAATGAAATGACCAGTTATTATGCTAAAGGTTCTACATCTGCAAAAAATCTAATAAATGACGATAAAAGTCATTTTGCAAATGAATGGCAACAGACCCAATTAGAATCTAACTCATTGGGGTATATTTTTAACGTTTTAATGTCTAATACCCCTTTATATGGTGGTCATATACATTGGATGGAAAATACGCTTAAAAATGAAGAAGGAATGATAATATTTGACCGCAAGCAAACATTACAACGTTTCAGAAAAGGCGACATTTCCTATAAAGAAACAATCATGGGCGGCTGTACCAAAGTTGGAGCTTGTAATTTTACAGCGACTAATTGGCTTCAAATTAATTGCTTAAAAGATAATTGTAGACACTTAATTGTCAGCCTACCTAAGCTAGAAAAAGTCATTACAGCACAAGAAAAAATGATTAACTTTTTAGATATAACCTCGCTAGAATATCGAACTGAAGTATCACATTTACAAATACTTAAAGAAACAAAGCATAAAATTATTGAACTTAAGGGTGCAGAATAGAATGTCAGAAGCTCTTATTGAATATTTTGAAGCACTTGAACGACTGAAAGTAAATAAGCCTATTCGTATAGATATTGGAACGAAAATTTCTAACGATTCTGTAGCTTTAGAAGCTGGTCGTAGTAAAGGAGCAATCAAGAAATCAAGATTAATATTTGCAGATCTAATTGTAGCAATTGACAGTGCGGCAAAAGAACAAAATATAACGCCTCTTGATCAACGTAAGCTTTTAAAAATACAAGAAGAATTGAAAACTGTCCGTGAAGACTTAGAAAAAGCATTGGGAAGAGAAATTTCGTTACTTTATGAAAATTATCAACTCAAAAAACAACTCAACGCCTTAAATGGAAGCAATATCATACCAATCCGTCAATCCGATCATGATTAATTAGCTTCGAATGATAATATTAGGGATTTTTTCAAAAAAAATGTCGCGCGCAATATCACCTTGTTGCTCAATATTATATTGCTCAAACCGTTTTCCATTGATCAATTTGTATTTATATGGATCATACATCTTAAAACTAAGATAATAAGCACTCTGTAAAATAAAGCCTTTAACTACTACATTCGTATGCTTTTGATATTGAAGTACATGGGTGAGCTCATGAATAAATACACCTTGCATAACAATTGAACATTTTGAATAGTCTTTAGCGAAAACCTGCTGGCTTACAAATAACCTGCCATTTGGAGCCATCAATATGTCTTTAGGTTGCCAAGGTAAATAAGGAATATTAAAAATTTTTACTTCATTATAATTGATGAGGTCATTAAATACTTTTTTTGCAATTTCCACTTCGCCATCAGTAAGCCCTCTATATTCAAAATCCTGTATTTTCAAAATCTTATATAAAAAAAACCACAATTTATAGATATTTTCTTTAAAAAGATTCTTCATGATATTAGTTTAAATTTAAATAGTTAAGGGAAGAATACATATTTACTGAATAGTATTTCAAGGTAAAAAAATTTTGGGATCAGTATCTAGAGCTGAAGCAATTTCATACAGTTTTTTAATCGTTATATTTACTTCCCCTCTTTCAATTCTTCCTAAATAGCTTCGATCTATACCACATTGTAATGCCAAGTTTTCTTGACTTATTTTTTTTGATTCCCGAGTAAAGCGTATTAATTGACCAATTGATACCGCTAAATCATTCATAAATAATCGATAGTTCAAAAAATAGAACTATCAAATTTTGATGTTTATAAGTCCACGGCTTATAATCCTCATTGCTTCAATTTAGGGTTTTCTAATGTCAAATCGCCTTTTACCATTCTATTCAAAATTTTTTAATACTTTTGAAAAACACACTATTGAGAAATGGGAAGCAAAAGATTTCATTTTAAACGTTTTAGATGAGCACCTTCGCACAACACAAAATAAGCAACGGATCTATCAAGGTATCAATGTGCTTGTTAATTGTGGATATTTAAAAAAAGTTATAAACCCTCGGAAAAAGAATACATACCTTTATTCAGAAGCAGAAAGACTGAGTGATTATCGAAGTACCAAAAAACAAGAAAATATAGCGAAAGCTTTAAGTGAAAAAATGGATTTTGTACAAGAAAGTATCGTGAAAAAAAACTTTGAGGTGGATTTTATAAATGGGCTAAAAGATGAGTACCCCAAAATAGCGAGCCAACTAGATATTATTGAGCAAGAACATATTGATAGCTTGAATAACTTAACAACACAACAAAATGTTATTAAAAGCCTCATGAGCCGTTTCAGTATCAATGAAGAAATTTAATAACATGACGAAGTATCTTTGAAAAACGGGTAACTGTCAGATCAGTTCTGAGCTAGTACATTTCATTATATACATTAACTAAATAGCCTAGCTGCCATATTATCTAATCGTACTTTCACTATCTCCCAATCAGGCATAACTTGACTTAGAAGTTGATAGAAACGCTCGCTATGATTATGTTCAACCAAATGACAAAGTTCATGCAAAATCACATAATCAATGCAAATTGCGGGCGCTTTAACTAGATGCGGGTTCAGTGTAAGAAGACCTGATGGTGAACAGTTCCCCCACTGTGTGCGCATTGTCATGAGTCGAATATCAGGCTTAGCTTCAACCCATAAGGCTTTTTCAAGAATCTGCCTCAATCGTACTTCAAATATGACTTTTGCTCGAGATCTGTACCATTCATTTAAATGAGATTTAATACTTTCAATATCCGTATCTAAGGTATTTAGCTCCAATCTTCCCCTCAGAAGTTTTACACCATTTGGCTTGGTATCATCTTGAATCACTTTCAATTGATACTGTTTACCCAAATAAAAGTGGCTTTCACCACTTTTATATTGGCGAGGCGTGATAAATTTGCTTTGTTCACGAAACTCTCGTAATTGCTTATAGATCCAACGACTACGTTGCTTTACCGCTTCAATGATTGTTTTATCATCTGTATTTAACGGTGTTGATACAACTACCCGACAATCAGCATAGACTTTAATCAGTATTTTTTGAGAACGACTAGAACTTTCAAGCACCTCAAAATCGATAACTTCATCACCATATACAATGCTTAACTTTTTCTCTGGCAGCGTATTCATCCTAGAGCCCATTCAAACCGACCCGAGTAATTTGTACGATCATTTCCACAATTTTTTTGGCTTGATCCATACCACTCCCAATGGATTTACATTCACGGAACATCTGAGGTAATAGTTTTTTACGGATATCCGCTTCAATATTTTGTGGATTAATTGAGTTTTCAGCTACAGAGCTCATGACAGAACGATCAACCTCGAAAGCAAGCTCAATCCACTTATCTTGATTCTGTTGATCTGTTATCGAGAATGCTTCAGGTAATAGTTTCTTGAAGACACCATAATAAGCTTGAGCATGCTTATTACCACTGAACACATCAGGAATTTCATCTAAACGACGAGCTTCTACTTGCTCTTCAAACTCTCTAAACAGCATGTGTTGCTTCAATGGGTGATCGAATTCTTTCTCTGCATCCTCAATGACTTGACGTAACAGCTTAGAGAAAGCCTCCTGAGCATAAGGATCATCACGCAATTGCTGCTCAATCATCTTCGTTACACGAGTTTTGATGATATCCGTTTCATTACGTGTTTTCTCTTCACTCCAATCTTCAGGCTGAGCTATTTTACCCATCTTGCCGACTTCATAAACCCCATCAGGGTCCTTAACTTCAATGCCCACAACATGCTTATCAATCAGTTTTTTAACTTGCTCAGAATACTGATCGTAGTCAATAGTCTCTCCAGCATCTCGTTTCACAATTTGACGCAAGCTTGTAAATAGTTTGACTGTTTCTTTGTAGTGCTGACGATCTGTATCAGAAAAGCTTTTATCTTCAAAGAAGGTTGCTGACTGCAATGCAACTTTTAAGCAACTTGCAAATTCTGTAAGTGCTTCATAAAAATCATCGCGAACTTTTAAGTGAATATCGACTAACTCACCCTCACGTTCTTCAATACGAGGGACTAAAACTTGGCGTAACTGCTCTGGATCATTTTTATTTTTAACATCAGCAAAAATTGCCCAAAGTGCTTTATACAAACGAGGTAATCGTTTGTATTCGGAACTCATTTGCGTATATAAACCTGTAAGATCACTAATATCATAGCCACCTTGGGTACGGGCAGCGAGATCTTGGTAATCAAGAATTGTGGCGTCCAATTCTTTTAAAATACCTCGATAGTCGATCAATAAACCAAACTTTTTCATCGGATGAAGCCGGTTTACACGCGCAATTGCTTGGATCAAATTGTGCTGTTTTAAATTTTTATCAATATAAAGAACAGCATTTTTAGGTTCATCAAAACCTGTTAAGAGCTTATCCACCACAATCAGCAATTTAAGCGAATCATCTTTTTCAAAACGCTCAATCACTTGTTTGGTATAGGCTTGCTCATCCTGAGTGCCGACATTCTCCTTCCACCATTGGGTCACTTCAGGGGTAGTCGATTCATCAACATCAGTATTACCTTCACGACTATCAGGTGGACTCATCACCACAGCAGACTCAAACAAGCCTGCTTCATCCAAGTACTTTTTATACTTAATCGCTGAAGCCTTGCTATCACAAGCAAGCTGTCCTTTTAAACCATCATCAATATTTTTCACAAAGTGATTGGCAATATCTAACGCAATCAGACGAATACGATCGTCCGCAGTATAGATCTCACCTTTTCTCGCAAATTTACGTTTTAAATCTGCTTTTTGTTGATCGTTTAAACCTTCTGTTATCCGTTCAAACCACGTATCAATCGCTCGTTCATTGACATCTAAATCAGGGATTCGTTCTTCATAGAGCAAAGGCGTTACAGTTTTATCTTCTACCGCTCTTTGCATAGTATACGCATGAACGATAGGACCAAACTTATTAACGGTCTTTTCATCTTTAAGTAATGGCGTACCTGTAAATGCCACGAATGCCGCATTTGGCAGTGCGAGTTTCATACGTACATGGTTTTCACCACCTTGGCTTCGATGCCCTTCATCAATCAGGACAATGAAGTCTGAACTCGTGTTAACACATTCAGGAAGCTTGGTTGCAGAATTAAACTTCTGAATCAAAGAGAACATGATTCGTTCTGTACCCTTACCAATTTGTTCAGCCAAGCGTTTGCCTGAAGTCGCCATGGCATTTTGCTTGTCTTTTTTTCCTGCCAGTTCACCACCTGATACAAAGGTTTTACTCAGTTGATCTTCTAAATCAACACGGTCAGTGACAACCAAGATACGGCATTGTTTTAAAGATTCATGCAAGATCAAGGCTTTACTGAGAAAGACCATCGTAAAAGATTTACCTGAGCCTGTTGTATGCCAAATGACACCACCTTCGCGTCCACCTTTGCTGTTCTTCGTACTAATACGCTCAATGAGGCGTTTGATACCAAAGATTTGCTGATAACGGGCAACAATTTTTCCTGCTTTCTTATCGAAAAGAGTATATAGGCGAACAATTTCGAGTAGTCGTTCAGGCTTTAATAGACTAATCAGCAGTTGATCTTGACCTGTAACAGCTAAGTCTCCACCTGAAATTAAATTTTCATACCAATTTAAGTCATCGACTGGACGATAAGAAAATAGGCTCTGTTTTTGTGAAGAACTTAATTTTTTATTTTTAAGCGCATACATCTCTGCATCAGAAATATCTTCTTCTCGCCATGCTGCCCAAAATTTTGCAGGGGTATTACATGTGCCGTAACGGCCTTCATATCCATTAATAGAGAGTAGCAGTTGGCTATACGCAAACAGATGAGGAATTTCATCAGGTCGCTGATTACGAAGCGTTTGAGAAATCCCTTCATTAATCGTTGGACCTTTCTTTGCCTGACTATCAGGGCGTTTTGCTTCAATCACAACTAAAGGGATACCATTTACAAAGCAAATGATATCGGGTCTACGTGTATCTACACCACCTGAGCGTGTGACAGCAAATTCTTCAGTGTATGAAAAGTCGTTGTTATGAATGTTATGCCAATCAATCAATGGAATCGTAGGGCTAACTTTTTTCCCGTTTACAAATTCAGTTACAGGAATGCCGTAGAACAAATGGTCATACATTTTTTCGTTGGCGGTCAGTAGCCCTTCATTCAAAGCAGGACTACATATTTCAGCAATTAAGTTATCAACTGATTTTGGCGATAGTGGATATTCTTGACCCGCAAATGGAAAAGTACGTTTCGAAAGTTCTTTACGCAGGATTTGGCGTAATACCACTTGGTCTTGTTTTCCATCACGGGCAACGAGTGCCTGTGATGGGGATAAGAATGACCATCCTAAGTTAGTCAACAAGGTTAGAGCAGGAATCTTTCCACTATATTCTTCTTGAAACCTTGGATTATAAATATTCACGCATTCACCCTAAAATGACTTTATCTTGTACTTTGTTTAAATAACTTTATGAGATTCCTAAATTTTGGTTTAGTTCATCCAATAGTCTTCATCTTTCTCTAACCAATTTTCATCAAAACCATAAAATTTCAATAATTCATTTGGACATTTCTTTAATACTGCTTCAATGCGCTCTAACCAATCATATTCATGATTAAACTCCTTTAAGAACAGGAATAAAATACAGATATAATTATAGAGTTGATGCTGGGTCTTTAGAGGAGCTTTTTTACCCTGTTTAGGCGGAAAGGCAAATGTTCTGTTAAATAAACGCCCTTGATGCGCACAGACATTGCGTAAGTAGGTCAACGCATGTAACCATGACTCCAATAACTCTGGTGACAAGTCAAACTGTTTTGAAACCTGTTTACGATCTTTACTCTGCACCAAATGCTCATATAACTTAGACCATGAGCCTAAAGGTAAAACCTCAGCAATCATCCAACATGGCGGGTATTCTGGTGTGTCATAAGCCTGATAATAATGATGTATGAAAGTTTCTCTGAGCTTTTCTTTTTCACTACCAGCATCTGCTTTTTTAGCAGTAAATTGCTTAATCTTACCCAAAAAATCTTGATGTTTAAATTGATCAGAGCTTTGGAACAAATTTTCATCTAAGAACCAATGAGAGCTATTATACTTAATCGATAATTCATGATTAATAACATTTCTTACTTCGACTTCAATACGGTCTATTGCCGCTAAAATCAGACTACGTAATTCAGCATCAATCATACTCATATGAATTAAAGTAACTAACTCAACATTAGGCTGATATGTACTTAACCTTTTGCCAGTTTCATCATATTGTCGAAAAGCCAGTCCATAGCCTTTTAATCGGTAATAGCTGATCTGTTTAAGGTGGCGTAGTGCAGCTGTCTGATCTGTAATCTTTAGACCATCAGATTCTAACTTTTGTAATAATTCTAGGTATGTTTTTGGGTCTTTTGAAAAAGTTTTAGTCATAAAAAAACCCACACTGGTACGCTTAAATCAGAGGCGCTGTGGGTGTTGTTAAACATATTATGCTTACCCATAGCCGAAATTGCAAGATGCTTTTGTAAATTCAATAAGAATATACGTATTTGTGGTGTTACATTTTCTTTATAAAGAAAATCAAAAAATAGCACCAACATATTAAATTTCAAATACTTTTTCAAAAAATCCCCCTTTAATTTTAAGCAAATCTAGTGCTTAAGCAGCTTAAAACTCAGCTGATAACGATAAAACTCAATATTCTGAGCCACACTCAAAGCACGACAAATTCTTAAGTCATCTTCTAGTGCGATGATGACACCCTTAACTTGCTGATCCGCCTCAGCCAATTCATCTTTGACATAGCCCATATAACGCTGAATTTGCCCCACAACACGATCACTTGCACGACCACGTTTAAGTTCAACAACAAGCAACGTCTTTTTATCCTTACTGATTGCCAAAATGTCGATAGGTCCTGTATCTGAAGGATACTGCTGACCGACCAATTGATCTTCTTCGGTATAAATGTCGTATGTTTCACCCAACTCAGTTTTAGACCAGTTCTCCACCAAGAAATGCTCTAAATGCTTTTCTAAAGCAAAAGCGGTTGAGTCTTCGAGTACTTCATCAGGTTCGAGATGCTCAACTGTTTCTTTACCATCAATAAGCGTTTTAAGCTCTTCTGCATACTTGGTGATATTACAAACCGTACCTACCGAGCCTGACGAGTTCTTTAACTCTTGGGACATCAATTCTCTAGGTAAAGTTTGTTCAAACCATTCAACTTTTCTGCGATGGCTTAATTCACCAGAAGGCACGTAGTAATAGTCTGAAATGACTTTGCCCACGAGATAATGACCATCCCCACGAGGTGTAAGGATAATGTCACCCTGTTTAATCCCTTTGCAGATGGTGTGTAACATGCCACAGGCTAAGCCTGCCGAAATTTTGGTTTTATCAGGTAAGGCTTCAAGATAGACAGGAATAAAACGGTGATTAAACTCACGCCAATCATCAGGTAAGTCATGTGTTAAGTCTTGGTCAATGTTCCAGTTGGCGGCAATAAAGCCGCCCTCTAGAAACTCTTGAGCAAATACAGACTTCGCACCCGCCATAATGCGGTAATAGCTAGGTGTTATTTGCATCATTAGGCAGCCACCTTGACACGTTTTTTACCTGTCAAAAGTTGTTGCATGAGTGCTTTTTTCTCTTGCTTTAAGCAATCAAGTTTTTTCTGCAGCAATTCAATTTGTTGATCAGCTTTAGAAAGAACAATAGCAATAGCTTGTTGCTCTTTTAAAGATGGTGGGATACTCAGCTTTGTTGCTAAAAATGGTTCAATTTTAACCGCCATTCTTTCAACTAGAGTTCCTTCAACCATTGCTGCAAAACGATTAATTTGATCTTTAGTCATTAACTTTTGTGCTATAAACTCAAGAGATACCTTGTCTTTTTCTGAGACATATAAAACTTCATAAATAGGAGAAACAACTACAGAATGGTTTAAACGACTAAAATTAATTGCCCCCCACCTTAAATTTGCAGGGTTGTAAACAATATCTTTCGGTCTCACAACTTTATATTTTTTCTCTTCAGTATTCTTAACCAAAAATTCACGATTATATCGATCCGACTTTGGTGTAATACCATTTTCAATTGTCAGAGAAAATAAAGGAACCTCAGCTGTTGGAACTTGTCTTTCTTTACGAACTTTTAGTAGATTAGAAACTTTAACAAGCTTCCACTCTCCATCAAATTGTGCTCCACTCTCATCCAATAGCCGCTTCTTACCCGTCAACAATTGTTGCATCAATGCTTTTTTCTGCTGTTGGCTATTTTCAAGCAGTTTTTCAGTAGCCGAAATCGCTTGGTCCCAAGTTGAAAGGATTTGGGCGATTGCCTTTTGTTCATCTAGAATTGGATGATAAATTTTTAACTTTTTAACTTCAGCAATATTAATACCTTTGACAGCTTGGCCGACTGTATTCAAAGTAATTTGTTGCTGAACATTAAATGATTGCAACGCATAAAATATATAAAGTGAATCATCATTTGATGAAACTCTAATTCTTGCCGTATCTTGCGTTATATTTGCACCATTTAATGAGTTAGGCACAATCGCAACACGTCCTGTAGTGCCGCGTATCGTCAATAAAATATCGCCTTCTTTTACTTCGGCTCGCTTATATTGTGCATGAATTTCAGGCGTAGTCTTGAGTAAATCATCTTCTAGAATTACGCCGCCTATAATATTCTTTACTTTAATTACAGGAATTCCACCTTCATAGTGATCACCCGGCTTCAAAATGCCATAACAAATAGGAGCATCATTACTAACAAAAGTATCTAAAGGCGTTATTTTATTAATTGACATAACCTAGCTCCTCTAAATACTTCGCCATTTGCACTTCAAGCTCAGCAAGTTGAGTCTTTAACTGCTCACGCTCAGCACGTACAGCTACCAAATCAATCTCAGCTTCTTCTTCAAAGGTATCCACATAACGAGGAATATTCAGGTTGTAATCGTTGTCTTTCACTTCCTGCAAAGTCGCCAAATACGCATATTTATCTACACTTTCACGAGCACGATAGGTTGCAATAATCTTGGCAATATTCTCTTCTGTTAAGTTGTTTTGATTTTTACCTGACTTAAACTCACGGCTTGCATCAATAAATAAAACCGAATCATCAGACTTTTGCTTTTTGAAAATTAAAATCGCAGCAGGAATACCCGTACCGTAGAACAGCTTTTCAGGTAAACCAATCACCGCATCTAATAAGTTTTCGTTAATCAACTTCTCACGAATCTTACCTTCAGATGAGCCACGGAATAACACGCCATGTGGAACCACAACGCCCATACGACCCGTAACAGGTTTTAGCGTCTCAATCATGTGAGAGATAAAGGCATAATCACCTTTGGTCTTTGGTGGTAAACCACGACGGAAACGATCAAACTTATCATTCTCAGCTTGCTCATAACCCCATTTATCTAATGAGAATGGCGGGTTTGCTGTCACAATATCAAACAACATCAAGTCGCCATTTTTATCCAATAATTTTGGATTACGAATGGTATCGCCCCACTCAATTTTGTGGTTGTCTTCGCCATGCAAGAACATGTTCATTTTGGCTAATGACCACGTTGAACCAATCGCTTCTTGCCCATAAAGCGCATATTCTTTGCTGTTGTGATTTGATACAACTTTACGACCACACTTCATTAACAGTGAGCCAGAACCACAGGCAGGGTCACAAATGCTGTCACCTTTTTGCGGATCAAGTAACTCAGCAATTAAGTCCGATACTTCAGGTGGCGTATAGAATTCACCTGCCTTTTGACCACCACTTGCAGCAAAGTTTTTAATCAAAAATTCATAACCGTTGCCAATCACATCAAGTGAACCGACACGGCTTGGTTTAAGATCCAACTCAGGTACAGCAAACACTTCTAAAAGATCTTTTAGAATGGTATTTTTTTGCTTTTCTTCACCCAATTTATCGGTATTAAAAGAGATATCTTGGAAGACACTTTTTCCTACATCTTTGAGCTTTGTACCATTAGCTTCTTCAAGCGCATGTAAAGCCATATCAATACGTTCACCATTGCCCGGCTCAAAGCGACGCTCATGCAAGGTATAGAAATTAGATTCACGAGGCAGGACAAAACGCTCGTTTTTCATCATTTCTTCAATCAGTTCAGGCTCATCACCATATTCATTTTTATAATTGTCGTAGTGATCTTGCCATACATCCGAAATGTACTTTAAGAACAACATCGTCAAAATATAGTCTTTATAGGTATCAGCACTCACTGTGCCACGGAATACATCACATGCCGACCAAAGGGCTTTATTGACTGTATCTTGATTAATTTGAGTAACCATTATTTGTTTCCTTGAAGCAGTTGTTTAAACATGCCCATCATCATTTGTTCACGATTTTTAAGTAATTGTTGGGTCAAGATCTGCTCTTGCTCCCAAAGACGGTTTAATTCGATTATGCGTTGCTGAATGTCCAAGCTAGGGACTTCAACCTCAAACTGGTTGACTGTTGATACGCTAAGCATCGGCATCTTAGAACCCTGACTTTCTTTACGTAACTCGTATTGCACATGAGGTTGATTCAAGTACCAGCATAAGTATTCAGGCAGTACATTTTGATTTGGCATTAGAATCAAAAACTGGCTACTCACAATGAGTGGAAGTGCTTTTGATTGATCTAGATGGCCTACAAAATAATGTGCCTTGAGATACTCTCCACGACAGGGCAACAATACAGACTCAGGCGATACGATGGCATTATCTTTACCTTGCCAATCAATTTGTGGTAAGACATCAGCAAAAAGCGTATACCCACATGTATCCGTTGCAATGTTACGAATATCTTTGATCTGCAATACATAGGCATTACCTGACTCGACTTCTTCAACCTTTTCACGGAATGTAAAACCCGTTCGAATTTCTGCAAGATCGCTAAGTTTTATGAATCTCTTTAACTTTGACATAAATATTTACTCTGAAAGAGAGTGAGCCATCCTTGGCTCAGTCCACTTAAGATGCGTTACCAACATATTTCTTTAGCCAATCAGTCATTGATTTGTCTTTATCTGAATCCAAATTTACCCAAGCCGCATCTCGTTGCAAACGAGTCACTAATAAACCATCATCATTATCTAGCGCCTGTCGTAGATCATTCAAAATCTGCATAGCAGATTTATCAGAAGCAATAATCCAACAAGATTTTAATGGTCGACACCATGTCCCATAAGCCTTAATTTTTTTATTAAGCTCTTCATAGTTACGTTGTTTACGCAGGTCATAATTGATCTGATATACTTTCATTTGTTCTTAACTCCTAATGTTTAGTCGCGTTATTGGTTTTGAATTTGATGACAGGCGGCCACCTGTCATCACTAAAATTACACAGTAGAACAGCTATGCATTCCACATAACTTAAATATTGGAGTGCTTTTAACTTAATGTCAAGAATTATTTTTATGCAGTAGATCATCTATGAAATATTGATTGCACTATCTTAGTGAGATTTAGAATACTCTTCTCATTTATAGCGTTACTAGCTAGGAAAAACACAAAGCGTCATACAGTGACGTTCTTAATACTGTCTGAAAGATATTCCCTTTATGACTCTCTATATTTGTGAGCCCTATATTTGTGAACCTTGATTTGTAACAAAATGCAACACGACTAAAAATTAGTTGTCCATTTTTTGAAGGAAAACAATGGACTATATTTAGAAAATAATTTCCATAACCCCTTAATATCTCTATGTCCATTTTTTATAACTTATAAGTGAAATGACCCATATTTATCAATACCAGCAGCAGATCAATGTTTTGGGTCGGGGTGCTGTTTTACAGATGGCGTATTTCTTCAGTTTTAAAAAATATAATCCTTACCGCTATACCCTCAAACCACACAAAGCATTTTTTGACTACAACATTGAGCAACAAGGTGACATTGCTCGTGACATCTATTTAAAGCGAATTAAAAATATTATTTTATATCCAGAACTTGTTCATCAAATTGAGCTGTAAAGCTTCCATGCTCTTTGACGAATATTTATGGATAAAATTGAATATCGCCTGATCATTCTATTTCACACTAGTGCTCGGCCATTGACGCTATTTTAAGTACAAAAAAACAGCATTAATATTTACTTTATGGCACATAAGCTCAGCTAGGCTTTTAAAAGCTATGAATACCTCTAGTATCTCGCTTAAATTCAGATAAAATAGGTTCACCTTATTTTTTTGCTTTGCATCAAAACAAGTGAATTATCATACGATGATGGTGTTTTGTTTTCGCCTTTCGGCAGTATTTTTCGTATCTAAATACACTCGCTGAATAATCACAATAATACAAATCAGTGTGTTAAGTGTATTCACCTATAGGAATAGGATTTAGTTGGAATGAATAGTTTTAAAATTGCACTTGCTCAGTTCTCTCCGCATATTGGTAATCTAGAATCAAACGCAGCAAAAATGCTTCAACAAGCCAATGCTGCAAAAGAACAGAACGCAGATATTATTGTTTTTCCTGAACTTTCTACAGTTGGTTATCCTGCTGAAGATTTATTATTACGTCCAAGTTTAAATAAACGTACACAGCAAGCTTTTGAACAATTGGCGAACGTTAAGGACATCGTTTTAGTCTTTGGTTTTGTGAATCAAACTGAAGATGGTCAGCGCTATAACTCTGCTGCTGTCATGAAAAATGGTCAAGTTCTCGGGATTTACAATAAACAAAATCTTCCAAACTATAGCGTTTTTGATGAAAAACGTTATTTCAGTGAGGGTCATCAACACCTTGTCTTTGAATATTTAGGTCATAAGTTTGGTGTGTTGATTTGCGAAGATGTTTGGGCATTACCAACTGTTCAACAGCTTGCTCAGTTAAATGTTGAAACCGCTTTGGTGTTGAATGCTTCACCTTATGAAGTTGGTAAACCACAGCATCGCATTGAAACCATGGCTGCATTGACCAAACAATTGAACATCAATCTGGTTTACTGCAACCAAGTGGGCGGTCAAGACGACCTTGTCTTTGATGGTACAAGCTTTGTGATGAACAATTCAGGTGAAGTTGCATTGCAAGCACCGAGTTTTGTTGAAGATCTATATATCGCAGAATACGATGCTGAACAAAAAGCCTTTAAAACAGGTGCAATCACGCCTGTATTAAATACCATGGCTGAAATCTACCAAAGCCTTGTGATCGCAACACGTGACTACGTACAACGTTCAGGCTTCCCAGGTGTGATTTTAGGTCTATCTGGTGGTATTGACTCAGCATTAACTTTAGCGATTGCTGCCGATGCGATTGGCGCAGATAAAGTTCAAGCGGTCATGATGCCATATACTTATACTGCACAAATCAGTGTTGAAGATGCGGCTGAACAAGCCAAGAATATGGGCGTAACTTTTGGTATTGCCGAAATCAATCCAATTGTGAATGGCTTTATGCAAACCTTATTCCCTTTCTTTGGCGCTGCACCGACTGACGCGACTGAAGAAAACCTACAAGCGCGTTCTCGTGGTACGTTGCTAATGGCCTTATCGAACAAGTTTGGCAATTTAGTCCTTTCTACAGGGAACAAGTCTGAATTATCTGTTGGTTACTGTACATTGTACGGTGACATGGTCGGTGGCTTTGCAGTTCTTAAAGACGTTTATAAAACGATTGTATTTGAACTAGCAAAATACCGTAACAGCATTTCAGAAACACCAGTGATCCCTGAACGTGTAATTACTCGTCCACCTTCTGCGGAACTTCGTCCAGATCAGAAAGACCAAGACTCATTACCTGAATATGAAGTATTGGATGCCATCTTGTATGCGTATATCGAAGAAGACATGAGCCAAGATGACATCATTGCCAAAGGTTTTGATGCTGAAGTCGTGAAAAAAGTCATCCGTTTGGTTGATCTAAACGAATACAAACGTCGCCAAGGCGCGATTGGTCCACGTATTAGCTCACGTGCATTTAGCCGTGAACGACGCTACCCAATCGTGAATGGTTGGAAACCGGGTATCTAATTACTCGATTCAAATTAAAAAAAGCCCAGTTATAGAACTGGGCTTTTTTATAGGCGCAAAATACGCAGCAGTAAGAATAAAAAATAATTGAGATGTGTATTTCAAAAGTTAGGACATCAATTCATAACATCAAAGATTTGAGTTCTCTTTTATTTCTACATTAACATCGTAAATAGATCATTTTATTAGTGCTGTAATTATCTGAATCTATTTGACTTTTTCTAGGCACAAAAAAAGAGACCAAGCTGAGAGCTTGGTCTATAAAAATGGTGGCTATGACGAGACTTGAACTTGTGACCCCCGCATTATGAGTGCGGTGCTCTAACCAACTGAGCTACATAGCCGTAAACTGTGGTGGCATTATCTAGATTTCATACATTATCGTCAAGCATTTTTGTTTGCAATTGTTCAGAGTTTAAACAAGCAAAGTTCAAGATGTTACTATTTAAGCAAATCATGCTATTTTTAGCCCTAATTACTATATTTTTTGATTAAAAATTAGAGTTTTATCATGCAATTCAATTCGATAAAAAAAATCTGTCTGACCCTTAGCCTAACCGTTATGACACTGACGGGCTGCCAAATCGTCTCCCCAATTTTTGTTGACTATAATGGTGTGCGACGTGATGTGGCGACTTGGATTAATAAACAGCCTTTATTGAGCATGCAACAAAAGCGCAGCATGGCTCAACTTAGCCGAGCACAGCAGCCTATCATTCGTCTCGACTTCAATGATCAGGAGAAATTAGTCAGTGTTGCTCGCGCCAATGAAGCTGCAATGTATTGTGCCAATTAGTATTTATCCGCTCGACAGATTCAACGGCTACAAAAACAGATTTTTCCTGAAGATGCGTTGCATAAATTAAGCTTGCTTGAGCAACAAGCGTTGCATATTAACCTGACAGAGCAAGAGAAACGGTGTGATTAAAACCATGTCCGCTGTTAAATGAAATTATCAAAGCTCAATTTTTTCTGCACCAAATTGTCTTACAATCTAGACATAGCTGCTTACATTATTGAGCATTTTTGCTATCGCTAAGCGAGGTGAAAACAAGTCCATATTTTTGCAATATTTTTATTGCGAATTTTGCAATATCCTTATGAATTTACTTGGTTTTATTCCTAAATAAAAAAGCGTATGATGAAACTATGATCAATGTAAATAGCGCTTTTTTTCAGGTTTTTCCATCCAAATTCAATTGATCAGATAAGGAGAAATAAGATGGCTTTAAATAATATTTTAGTTCCAGTGGACGGTTCAGAAACTTCTTATGCTGCGGTGGCTAAAGCTGTCGAGTTTGCAAAAACTTTTGGCAGTAAAATTACTGTGGTTCAAGTACTGACGCTCGATCCATATATTGCTGCAGAGTATATTTCAGCAGCGCAAACCAATGATTTAATTGAACGTGCTCGTGCATCGATTTTAAATACACTTGAAGAAGCAAAAGCGAAATTTTCAACTGAAGGTGTCACTGTTGAAACTCGCTTACTTGAAGGTCAAGTGGTGCATACTGAACTGGTTAAAGCTGCAGAAGAAACACATGCGGACTTGATTATTATTGGTTCACATGGCCGTACAGGGATCAAAAAATTCTTCTTGGGCAGCGTAGCTCAAAGCGTACTAGGTGCTTCAGACATTCCTGTTTTGGTTGTACGCAAATAAGCCATTAGATTTATAGCGTGAAATAAAAAGCCTTCTGATCCTAGAGGGCTTTTTATTGACTACTTCATCAATTATAAAATTATAATTCTATGTTTAAGGCAAGGATTTTTTAAGGTATCCATTGATATTGTTTCAATGAGATGCGTCCATTCACTACAAAGACATTTTCGGCTGTCAATTTCAATTGCTGGATATTTTCGCCTTTTTCATTGCAACGCTGCGTGCTGATTTTTCCCTGAGCATTCACCACCCGATGCCATGGGATCGTTGATGTTGCATCTAGATGCTTTAGTACATAGCCAACCAGTCGTGCATGCTTCGGTAAACCCGCTAATTTGGCAATTTGTCCGTAAGTGGCAATCTTCGCCTGCGGTATCAATTGAATGACCGACAAAATTTGCATTGCCAATTCATCACACTGCTTCATCTGATCTCCTTTGAGCCGCATAAAAAAAGAGAACCCGAAGGTCCTCTTTGATTAATACTTAATTTTGACAGATTAGTACAGTAATTGGTTGTGATCGATTAGATCTTGTAAAGTCACATCGGTATTTTTCAAAGTGAGTAATTCAACTTTATCGCCAAATTTAGACCCTGTTCCATCACGATCAATGCTGATCACAGTGTTGCCCTTGCCATCCGCTTTCACCGAAACAAACTGATCAATATTCGACTGATTGACATTTTGACCTTGTAACAAGGCTCTGATATTCACTTTATCGCTTTCAGACGCATTAAAGTCATTCCAAGTATCATCCCCATTACCGCCCGTAGCATCGGCTTGATCCAATACTTTATGAATAACTGTATCAATGCCCGCTTTGGTGGTGAATTGATCATTGCCTACTTTATCTGTCACAGTGACTTCAATGGTTTCACCATTGGTTAATTAATTTTTAAATTCAACATCAAAATTCCCTGATAAATCCACTGTGCCTGCGCCAATGACTTTGCCATCTTGATCTTTTACTTCTACCGTTGTACCCGGCTCACCTTCACCTGTGACGTGCTCACCATCATCGGTGATCACCACATCTTTAGACGCGTCAGGTTTAATCGTATCCTTAGAACCACCAGAATAATCAGATTCACCAACAATAGCTGCACCCAATAAACCAGCACCATCTGCTCCCGCAATTCAGGGTAAAATTACATCCGTCAATGAATCGTTATAAAGCAGCAGTTTAATTTCTTCTAAAAGTTGATACTGAATAACATCCTCAATATCACCATTGGCTGTTGTAAATTTTGCCCAATACCATGTACCGTCTTCACCCTCAAATACCAAACTATTGTCTGGTGTCGCCTCACTAAAATAGTTTTGTACAGTAATCACTTCCCCATTTTTTTAAGGTGATTATTACGTCAGCACCATTCTTTGTAATTGAAGTAACATCCTCTTTCCGGATTTTGACTACGATGACAGAATTTTTGATAAGCCCAACTTGATTGGATTCAACTTGATACAAAACTTTATGACTTTCTTTAGAAATGACAGAAATTTACGACATAGGTAAAACCTCATTTATTTACATTAGGGCCGTTTTTATGTTTTTTTGGTTTTGTAATGAGTTATTGGTGATTAATAATTTCTTTAATTACAAATCATTAAAACCAATTTTTTTAATTGTGTGCGTTATATCATGCTTTGTGTATTTTTTTGCATAATTGTTTGAATATTTTAATATTTTTATCAATACATTTAGATTTTAGATCCATCTTTATGCAAGTAATAACAAACACTTATTTATGTGATGTAAGTCACAATAACACCAATGAATGACCAGTCATAATTCCCCCCCATTTTGATGTACCATGATGAAACATAACTATAAATAAAAAAAGGAAATGCTCAAGCATTTCCTTTTTTAAGTCAAACAAAACAGTTTTAGAAGTTTTCGGGGTTCTCCAAACGACGAACTTCTTGTACTTTTTCTGGGTTATGCACCGCAGCAACACCATCATCCGCTTTGGTATCTATTAGCGCTTCTGGGTTATAAACCGTAATGGTTTCATTACCATGGATATCTTCACCCACAATATATTGGAAGCCCTTTTTATTCATTTTATGGCACATTCTTTGGTACCAACCTTTGAAGCCTTTGGTTTCTTCATTCGGATTGTAATAAAAAGCATTCATCACAGCAGGTAAACCTAGACCACACACGAGCCCCGACATTAATACCGCAATAAATGTATATCCAATCAAAATACTACTGTATTCACTGAGTTCAGGAATATTGGCAACAGCGAGGATCAAAGCCAATGAAATGCCTCCACGAACCCCACCCCAGGATAAAATCGCAAGACTACCGTTATAGCTTTTTTTACGGAAACTCGGGAAAAATGCGAAAGATAAATAGTTTGCTGCAAAGCGCGATGCATGCAAAATAATAAACGCCACCATGCCGCCTAAAATCAAGCTAAGACTTAAATCTAAGATAAATAACTCAAGACCGATCAGGGTAAATAAAAAGGAATTGATGATTCCTTCCACGGTATGCCAGAAATGATTCACTTCCCTGATTTCTCGCTCTTGAAGAATTTCTTTCCATTTATTCCCAACGATCAAACCACCAATAACACATGCGATTGGTGCAGATGCATGTGCGAATAAAGCGACTAGATAAGAACCACTTGCCAACAACGCTGTGGTTAAAATTAAGGATTCCATTTCATGTTTACCACGGAGTAAACGTAATATTCCTAAACCAAATGCCCAACCAATGATGACTGCGACAACAATTTCATATAACAGTGTTTCAAGCGTACCAATGACGGTAAAATGTTCACCTTGCAAAACATTGAGTAAGGTCATAAACACGGCAATACACATGGCATCATTAAAGAGCGATTCGCCTTCTAATTTCACCATCAAATGATGTGGCGCACGTACAGAACTTAATACACCTTTAACCCCAATTGGGTCAGTCGCACCTAAAGCAGCGCCTAATAATAACAACACCAATAAATCAACATGATGACCAATTAAGAACTGATAACCATATAAAGCAACACCAAAAAACACCGCACAAAGCACCAAGGCAATACTGGCCAAAATACTGATCGGCTTCCAATGCAAACGTAAATCGGAAACTTTAAATTTCAAGGCAGATGAGGTCAAAATAAAACAAATCACGCCATTAATTAAAAAGTCATAAAAGTCGATATGACGAACTGCCTCTTCAATATTGTGTAAATTAATCGTCACAAATTGATTGCCATTGAGCAAACTTGCGCCCCATTGCAAAATAAAGACAAAAATTGCAGAAACAATGGGAACACCTATGGCTTGTGGAAAGCCCAAGATACGTTTATTAAAAATCGTGGTTGCAATCGAAAGTGCAAAAATAACGGTAAAAACCTGTAGAAAAAAATAATTTCCCATTTCGTTCCCAATTTTGGTGCTGTGTCGCCTACAGAGTGAGATATAGGTATTTTAAAAATAAATACTAAATTATTTGGTATTTAAAAATAAAATATTCTAACGAATTTTATCTAAATACCGTGTATAAATTCAGTTTTTTTCACATCTTTTATCAAGATCATTTAACATAGCAAGCCTGCATAGATTTTATGCATTTTCATCATCTACATGATTTCTCCTATGCATCAGACTATTAAAACTGTTTTTCGACTCTTTTTTGCTGCGGTGATCTTTATCATTACGGCGGCCCTCCTCCTCACTTGCTATAGCAAGTCACAGGAAATTTTACGTGCTGAGCACTATTTTAGTCAGGCAAAAACCATCTCACTGGATTCAACGCCCAAAGAACAATTGGTTTTGGTCTCCAATAATGAATCACCCGATCGTGCGATTTTTATCATGCTGGCGAATAATGGTTATCTTGCCAAAATGAATTGTGAAAACTATGCACAAGATATTTGTCTCGATGAATTTAATCAGCAACACACCCGACAAATTCAACACCTCGATTTGCTAAAAATCGGACAATTTCAATATATCCAAAATGTGAGTTTCACCAATAGCCGCACTGGACAAAAACAACAATTACGCTATAGCGATGCCCAATTAAAACAGTTCTATCAAAACGATATTTCAGGCCTTAAATATACTGTTTTTGGCGTAGCTTTATTTGCATTTGCCGCATTGTATGTCAGCTATCGTATTGTTCGAAACTTCAAATCATTTCTCAACAAATAAGCTTCAATCTATTTTTCAATGAAAAAAAGAGGATGTTTTGCATCCTCTTTTTGTTTTAAATGGCTTGACTAAAGGTATCACAGCTATTGATATTGCCTGATTTCAACCCTGTCTGGAACCATTTCATACGTTGTTCACTAGTGCCGTGCGTGAAGCTATCTGGGACCACTTGCCCTGTTGCACTTTTCTGTAAATAGTCATCACCAATCTTATGTGCAGCGTCCATCGCTTCTTCTACATCACCCTGCTCTAAAAATTGGGTACGCTGTTGATTATGATGCGCCCAAATACCCGCAAAGCAGTCTGCTTGCAGTTCTTGCATAACCGAATAACGATTACCCTCAGCTTTAGATGCTTGCGCACGGGCCTGCTGGACTTGCTCAGAAATGCCTAAAATCGTTTGGATATGATGTCCAACTTCATGGGCAACCACATAGGCTTGCGCAAAATCACCCGCCTGATCTTGGCGACTCAATTCTGTTTGATTTTGTTCACCCGTAATGCCCATTTGCGTACGCATATCTTTAAAGAATGCGGTATCAATATAGACCTTCTGATCTGCTGGGCAATAAAACGGCCCCATTGCAGCTTGTGCTGTACCACAACCCGAGTTGACCACACCATTAAACATAACCAACTTAGGCGGTTTATACTGGGCATTTAACTGTTCTTGGAAGACTTTAGTCCATGTATCTTCCGTATCAGCCAAAACCGTTCCAACAAAATCCATCGCTTCTTGTTGTTCAGGTGTTGGATTATCCAGACCTTTGACTTCAGCCGTTTGACCCTGTGAAGTCACTTGTTTGGTCGCCTGATATGCTTGCTGCGGGTCTACCCCAAAAAATTTCCACGCAACAAATGCCACAACCAAACCGAGAATACTGATACCACCCGCTTTTGCACCGCCACCACCGCGACGGTCTTCTACGTTTGAACTAACTCTTCGACCTTTCCAGCGCATAGTGATCTTCCTTATATAAAATAGTTGATATCCGTGCGTTTACAGATTAATCCTTTTGCGACTTTGGCCATACCTTTTGAATTAAAGATACGACGCACAGCACGATTAAACCTGCAATAAAACCTGTCACTAAATTGATTAAAGTCGGTGTTAATGCACCCACAATACTGCCAACTGTAGGAATATGTTCTGCATAATCTACAGAGCCTTCAATAAAATGGTGTAGCAAAGGCACACCATGGGTAATGATGCCACCACCCACTAAAAACATGGCAATCGTACCAACAATGGTCAATGTCTTCATCAACTTAGGTGCAAATGCTAACAAACCTTGTCCAACGGTCTTTTTAAATTGTGATGCTTGTTGAGTGAGATAAAGCCCTAAGTCATCAATTTTGACAATCATCGCGACAAAACCATAGACACCAACGGTCATTAATATTGCAATCACCGAAAGTACCATGACCTTGGTCCCAAATGCCGCAGTTGCAACCGTACCTAATGAAATCACCACAATTTCAGCAGATAAAATAAAATCGGTCCGGATGGCGCCTTTGACTTTTTCTTTCTCAAAAGTCACCAAATCCGTTTCAATATGAGTCATCTCTTCACGAGCAACTTCTTCTGTTTTGGCTTTTTTATGATGCAAACTATGCAGAACTTTTTCCACGCCCTCATAGCATAAGAACAAACCACCAATCATCAATAGTGGTGTAATCAGCCAAGGTGCAACCACACTGATCAATAAAGCAGCCGGAACCAAAATTAATTTATTAACAAAAGAACCTTTGGCCACAGACCAAACAACTGGAAGTTCACGATCCGAACGTACACCACTGACTTGTTGCGCATTCAGTGCTAAATCATCTCCAAGGACACCTGCTGTTTTTTTGGCTGCCATCTTACTCATGACAGCAACGTCATCCAGCACAGTTGCAATATCATCCAGTAAGATTAATAAGCTACTCGCCATTATTTTTATCCTTTAGGCATTTTTTAATATTCTAATTCTATTTACCGCTAAAATTGTATTTAGTTTTTTAATAATTAACAAAATATTCACCCATTTTTCAGTCAATTGTGCTGTGTCAGTAACAATCAAAAATAGAATGCCGTACAATGGTGACATTCTTTGAAAATCAACCGTAGCTTTGACTACCACTTTGGAACAGATAATGAGTACTCAAGATAATCGTCCAGTGATTTTGACTGGCGACCGTCCGACTGGACAATTACATTTAGGTCATTTTGTAGGTTCTTTACGTTCACGTGTAGGTTTACAAGATTCGCATCATCAACATCTTCTTTTAGCTGATGCTCAAGCCTTAACTGATAATGCCGATAACTTCGAAAAAGTTCGTCGCAATATTATTGAAGTCGCAACCGATTATCTTGCTGTAGGAATTGACCCAACCAAAACCACGATTTGCGTTCAATCATGCTTACCAGCATTGAATGAATTGACCATGTTATATTTGAACTTTGTGACGGTTTCTCGCTTAGAGCGTAATCCAACCATCAAATCTGAGATTCAAATGCGTGGATTTGAGCGTGACATTCCTGCAGGTTTCTTATGCTATCCAGTGGCTCAAGCTGCCGATATTACAGCATTTAAAGCATCTGTCGTTCCAGTGGGCGAAGACCAAATTCCAATGATTGAACAAACCAATGAAATTGTTCGTCGTTTAAATCGTCAAATTGGCCGTGACGTACTTCCTGAATGTAAAGCTTTACTCTCTAATGTCGGCCGCTTGCCAGGTTTTGACGGTAAAGCAAAAATGTCTAAATCTTTGGGCAATACTATTGTGCTTGACGCGACTGATAAAGATATCAAGAAAGCTGTTAATGCAATGTATACCGATCCAAATCATTTACGTATTGAAGATCCAGGTCAAGTTGAAGGTAACGTCGTATTTACTTACCTCGATGCATTTGACCCTGATAAAGAAGCTATTGCAGAGCTGAAAGAACATTATCGTCGTGGTGGCTTAGGCGATGGTACTGTGAAAAAGCGTCTTGAAGGCGTGCTAAAAGAGCTCATCGGTCCGATCCGTGAACGCCGTTTAGAATTGCAAAAAGACCCTGACTACATCATGGATATTTTAAAAACCGGTACAGATAAATGCCGTGATATTACCCAACAAACGTTAGATGAAATTAAATCTGGACTGGGTGTTTTCCACTTCTAAATTTAAAAAATTCCGTAAAATTAAGCCTTTCCATTATGAAAGGCTTTTTTACAAGCACTTTTTGTGAAGGTATTCACAAAATCTCCTTAGTTTTAACGTTAGGTAACATCACTTAACGTGAACACCAATGAAATGACTGACCGTTCACTCTATTATCTATTTATGTTTTAGGAATACCTAAATTCATAACATTTCTCCTTTACCGAACCTGTGAAAACAGATTCGTTGTTATACGCAATGAACACCCCAATCATTGCGTATTTTTTGTCTAAAAATTAATGTAAATATTTTAAATTTTTCTATTGAAACAATAAAAAACCCGCATTAAGCGGTTTTTTATTTCAAAAACTAAATTAGTTTTTATGACGCATATGAGGGAATAAGATCACTTCACGAATACTTGCAGCATTCGCAAATAACATCACCAAACGGTCAATACCAATCCCCTCACCCGCTGTAGGAGGTAAACCGTATTCCAATGCTTCAATGAAGTCTGCATCGTAATGCATTGCTTCATCGTCACCCGCATCTTTTTCAGCAACTTGGGCTTGGAAACGTTCAGCTTGGTCAATCGGATCATTTAACTCTGAGAAACCATTTGCCAATTCACGACCACCGATGAAGAATTCAAAACGGTCCGTAATATGTGGATTTTCATCATTACGACGTGCCAATGGTGAAGTTTCCGCTGGATATTCTGTGATGAATGTCGGTTGACGAAGTTTTGTTTCAACAGTTTCTTCAAATACGATGGTTTGAAGTTTGCCTAAACCAAAACCAGGTTTTACTTGCTCTTTCAGTTCATTTTTAACGAAGTTTGCAAGAAACTCACGGTCAGATACATTTTCAGCGGTGAATGTTGGGTTGTGTTCAAGAATCGCATCAAACATCGAAATTTTCTTGAATGGACCTTTGAAACTATACACTTCATCACCATAAGGCACATCAGTCGAACCTAAGATGTCGATGGCCAATTTTTCAAGCATATTTTCTGTCAAAGCCATCAGGTCTTTGTAGTCTGCATATGCTTGGTAGAATTCAATCATGGTGAATTCTGGATTATGACGTGTTGATACACCCTCGTTACGGAAATTACGGTTAATTTCGAACACACGCTCAAAACCACCAACGACCAAACGTTTTAAGTAAAGTTCAGGCGCAATACGCAAGAATAAAGGCATATCCAATGCGTTGTGGTGAGTTTCGAATGGACGCGCAGACGCACCCCCCGGAATCACATGCATCATTGGTGTTTCAACTTCCATGAAACGCTCATTGCTCAAATATGAACGAATACCTGACACCACTTTTGCACGAATTTCAAAAGTTTTACGTGTTTCTTCGTTCATGATGAGGTCTAAATAACGCTTACGGTATTTAACTTCAGTATCAGTCAAACCATGGAATTTGTCTGGAAGTGGACGGAGTGATTTGGTTAAAAGCTCAAAATGTTCAATATGAACATAAAGGTCACCTTTACCAGAACGACCAATATAACCTTTAATGGCAATAATATCGCCCAAATCGAGTGCTTTAATTGTTGCAAGAACATCAGCATCCAACTCTTTACGTGGTACATAAAGCTGGATACGACCAGTCATATCTTGGATTACGATGAATGAACCACGGTTCAACATCACACGACCAGCAACTTTTACATAAACCTTTTCGCCTGCTTCAATTTCTTCTTTTGATTTTTCAGCGAATTGATCTTGTAGGTCTTGTGCATAGTGTTCACGCTTAAATGTGTTAGGCCACGGGCTAACACCTGTTTCCTTGGCGTGCTCTTTGATGTGCTCTAACTTGGCATGACGCTGTGCAATTAAATCGTTTTCGGAAATGGCTTGTTCAGAAGTCGATTGAGCGTTATGTTGCGTCATCTCTGTCTCAAATAGTTAAAAAACGGAAGTTGCATAGCATAGCAGATTTCCTTTGAATTGAGCAGTAAGCAATGCGCGCATTTTTTTAATAAGTAGAAATTTATCGAAGTAAGATGTTTTAATCGTTATAACTTCAGGTAGACATAAAACATACCTTACAAATATGCAGTAGATAAAAAATTAAATACTCAAGCTCGAAAACCTACATTTTAACGATATCAAATGATAACTAAAAGCTTTTAAAAATACTTATAACTATCAATACATTAAAATAAATACCAATAACTTAATTCAACCTTTTAATCTATTTTCTTTAAGACTAAAGTCTTTTAAATGCCTATAAATTAGACCAAAAGCTAAATTCTCTTTTTGACAATTCTCTCTACAATGAAGTCATAAAATTGTTGAAAAATAAAATATTCAACACATCCAAAAATGTTTTAAAACAGTGTGTAGAAAAACAATGACTTCCTGCTTATCGAAAATTCTGTTTTTACATGGATTGGATTCTTCCCGTGAATCTACGAAGTTCCATGCCATCAATGCAAAACAAAAATTCTGCATTGAAGTGGACTATCGCAACTTAAATTTTCAAACTGTTGCGGATTTTTACCACGAGAGTATTGAAACCATTAAGCCCGATATCATCGTCGGGCATAGTCTCGGGGCATATTGGGCATTAAAAATGTCGCTGTTTCATCGTATTCCGTGTGTAATTGCCAATCCGAGTCTGCATCCAGACTTTCGTGACGACTACCCTGCAATTAATGAAATAGATTTGGATAACGATATTCCACAAATTGCATATATCGAACGTGGCGATGAAATCTTGGATATGTATGAGGCAGAAAAACAACTCGAAGACTATATGCAGGTTCAAGTGATGGATGGCGGACACCATCGTCTACAATGCCCTGAAAATATTAATGATTTAATCCAACATCTCGAATTAAATTACTTAAAAAAATAAATCATAAGATTAATCATAAGCAGCAACGTCGTTTTATCAGACATAAAAAAGCCTTGTCGTAGACAAGGCTTTTTACATTTTAAACCTGACGCTTAGGCAGCATCTGCTTCAGGACGTGTTTTATCATCTAAAACAGACCAGATATTTAAACCTAAATCTTTATGCAAGTCAGGCAAATCTAAGAAAATGCTTGCGCCTAAAACTTGGTGTTTACATTTTTCAGCCAATTGTTTCACTGCACGAAGCGTACCGCCCGTCGCCAATACGTCATCCACAATAATTACTTTTTGTGATTCGATTTCAGCCGACATTTCAAGACGATCTAAACCGTATTCAAGGCTATAACCAACACCGACAACAGGTGGTGGTAATTTTCCGGCTTTACGTACCAACACCAAACCTTTGCCTGTACGCTGAGCAAGTAAGCTTGCCAAAACAAAACCACGCGCTTCAACTGCAATAAAGCTATCTACTTCTGCCAATTGCTCAGCTGGAATACTTGCAATTAGGGCATCAGTTAACGATTCGATGTTATTCATAAATAACGGCGTAAGGTCAAAGAAACAAATTCCTGGTTTTGGAAAATCTTGGACAGTACGAATGTTAGACCACAATGCCGCAGCAGTAGAATTACTCATAATAGGAGAAAATAAATTAAGGAAGGAATGTGTGAATTTTAACGCGATTTGAGAGAAAAGAACAGCTAACAACCCTCCAAAATGCATATTTAAAATACAGTGAATTCACATAAGCTATTGATTATTAATATTGTATTTATTCAAAAAATATCAAATATATATTTTCCTAATCATAAAATAAAAGATTTTAGAGATTTTTTCTGCAAGACTTTAGTCTATGAAGATAGAAAAAGCGGTATTTAGAACCCAATTCACGGAAATGAATTCCAATATAGCTTTCAATAGGCATAAATATTGTCAGACAATTTTTCCCAGATCTGGGTTTTGATGATATTTATTGTCCCTCACTGCCATTCTGCTTTTAATTTCACTCATTAAACTCTTAGCCACTTTACTTTATCGTTAGAACTGCGTAAAAATTTAACATAAGAGTCTACTGTATAAGGCTAATTAACCTTAAGGTATAAACTTATACAGTTATGAAGTATTTACTGACTTAATTTTGTGTCAGTTTTTGGAGAATGGAATGAAAAAGTATCAGTGCATCGTTTGTGGATGGATTTATGACGAAGCAGAAGGGTGGCCACAAGACGGTATCGTGGCAGGAACGAAATGGGAAGATATCCCAGATGATTGGACTTGCCCAGACTGTGGCGTCTCAAAAGTAGATTTTGAAATGGTTGAAATCTAATAAATAGAATCTAAGACCATCATTGTTATGGTCTTTTTTTTGTCTTTAAAAAATATGAAATGTGTTTGGAGTTGAGTATGCACCCTATTGTCATTATTGGTTCTGGTATGGCGGGATATGCCGTTGCACGTGAATTTCGAAAGTTAAATACTGAACTAGAACTTATTATGATCTGTGCGGATGATGCCATTAACTACGCTAAACCGACATTATCCAATGCGCTCGTTGGTAATAAAACTCCTGAGCAAATCCCTCTAGGGGATGCCGAAAAAATGTCGGCTCAACTCAATATGCAAATCATCAATAAGAGTTGGGTTAAATCCATTGATGCAGCAAAACATGAGCTTACTATTGAAAGCCAAAATGGAACTCAAACACAACTATATTCAAAACTCGTTTTAGCAGTCGGCGCAAATCCAATTCGCTTAGCTATTTCGGGTGATGGCAGTGAAGACATTCACGTCGTCAACAATTTAGATCACTACAAAGCTTTCCGTAAACAGCTTGCAGCACGTGAAGATAAACGTGTGGTAATTTTAGGAGCAGGTTTGATTGGCTGCGAATTTGCCAATGACCTCCAAAATACTGGGGCCAAAGTATCGGTGGTCGATTTAGCACCGCAACCTTTAGGTCGCCTCCTGCCGTCTCATGTCGCCGCTAAATTCCAAAGCAATTTAGAAGAAACGGGCATTCAATTCGTTTTAGGTACGACTGTTGAAAAAGTCTCACGTATTGAAAATGGTGACTATCAAGTGAGCCTTGCCAATGGTCAAAGCTTAGTGGCAGATGTTGTGTTGTCTGCGATTGGCTTACAACCTGAGATTAACTTGGCAAAACAAGCCGGCATTCACACCAGTCGTGGCGTATTAACCAATAAAAGCTTAGAAACCAACTTGGCAGATATCTATGCTGTCGGTGACTGTGCTGAAGTCAATGGTACCCTTCTGCCATACGTGATGCCAATCATGCAACAAGCGCGTGCTTTGGCAAAAACCCTCAATGGCGAACATACCGCAGTGCATTATCCTGCCATGCCTGTAGCTGTTAAAACACCTGCTGCACCTTTAACTGTCCTTCCTGCACCAATTGATGTAGAAACCCAATGGGAAACAGAAGAACTTGAAGATGGCATGATTGCTCGTGCGATCGATCAAGATGGCGTATTACGTGGATTTGTACTGCTCGGTGCAACTGCTGGGAAGCAACGCTTAACTTTGACTAAGCAGGTTCCGGACTTGATTCCTGCTTCAGTTTAAGGTTTAAATACAAGGACGTCCTGATAATAATAGACGTCCTTTTTAAAGGAAAATAACAATGAATAGTGCCCTTCAGTTTAATATTTCACCTTATGCCTCTTTTATGCATGAAACTCGCGTAGAGTTAGGCAATGGCATTGAACTTCATGTCGAAGTGGGTGGTCATCCTGAAGATCCTACAATCTTATTGATTATGGGACTCGGCGCACAAATGTTGTATTGGCCCGATTTCTTTTGTAAGTCCCTAATAGATCAAGGTTACCGAGTTATTCGCTTTGATAATCGTGATATTGGTTTGTCGAGTAAAATTCGTAGCCCAGGCCCACGTCTTAACACCTTTAAATTGATGGGACGTTTTGCCTTAGGTCTAGAAAATCAAGGTGCGCCCTATGATCTATACGATATGGCAGACGATGTTGCACTGTTAATTGATCGTATGGGACTTGATAAAGTCCATATTTTAGGTGCTTCGATGGGCGGCATGATTGCTCAAATCGTGGCAGCACGCTATCCAGACAAAGTTCACAACTTAAGCTTACTGTTTACCAGTAACATCCACCCCTTACTTCCACCGCCATTTCCAAAGCAATTATTTAGTCTAATTGAAAAACCTGAATCTAACGATGAAGATGGCATTATTAACCATAGCCTGAAAGTTTTTAATATTATAGGCTCTCCAGGCTATATTAATCAGCTTGAAGCGATACAAACTGCACGTAAACTCTATAAGCGGAGTTATTACCCAGCGGGTGTACTTCAACAGTTTTTAGCAATATTATGTACAGGTTCCCTGCTGCAGTTGGATAAACAAATTCAGCATAAAACCATTGTGGTTCATGGAGCTCGTGACCGTTTGCTGCCGCCAAGCCATGGTAAGGCCGTTGCAAAGGCTATTTCAGGTGCTAAATTTGAATTAATTGATGGAATGGGGCATGATATCCCACCGCATTTTATTCCATATCTTAGCGGTTTGTTTGCTGATCACTTTAAATCATAAATTAGGACACTATGGCTGCATTACCATCCTTAAGACAGCTGTCATATCTAGTAACACTGTCAGAAACGCTACACTTTACTGAAGCTGCGCGTCGTTCTTTTGTCACCCAGTCTACTTTGTCTGGCGGGATCATGGAACTTGAGCGTTTACTAGGTGGCGTATTGGTAGAACGCGACCGTCAAAACGTGCGTTTAACTCCTCTTGGCGAACAAGTTGTCGGACGAGCCCGAGTTCTATTGGCAGATGCGCAAGACCTAATGCGTTTAAGTCGTGAAATGAGCGAACCTCTAACGGGTGATTTACATCTAGGGGTCATTCCTACTATTGCGCCGTTCTTACTTGCGCCATTATTAGAAGAAGTGCATAAGCAATTACCAAAAATTCAATTGCACTTACATGAAGCACAAAGTGAAAAAATTGTTGAGAAACTTGAGCACGGTAATCTAGATGTCGTATTACTTGCTCTTCCTTTCGATACACGTAGCTTGAAAGTTGCAGAAGTAAACAAAGAAAAATTGTTCTTGGTGTACAACAAAGCTGACCAAAATGCAGCTCAAGCGAAATCTCTAGACGACTTAGATTTATCTCGTTTAATGTTGCTTGAAGAAGGCCATTGCTTACGTGATCATGCTTTGAGTGCTTGTCCGATTGGTGAACGTAAAAATGACCATCGTTTAAAAGCAAGCTCATTGCCAACTTTGGTTGAAATGGTTTCCGCAGATTTAGGCTTTACCTTATTGCCTGAAATTGCAGTTTATACCAATATGATCAAAGCCAATGAAGATTTGGCTGTGAAAGAAATTGAAGCAAGTCCTACACGCACATTGGCATTGGTAACACGTAAGAGTACACCGCTTCAAAGTGAATTTGATGTATTGCTTCAAATCTTGCAGAAAATCACTAACAATCTGCACTAATTAATCAGTTTGAAAATTAAAGAGAGCCCTGTGCTCTCTTTTTTATTTGGCAGAAATGAATAATGCAGAAGTAATAATATTGAGATGAGTTTAAAATTGAAAATGAAAAATACATTCTCTAGAAAAAAGAAAAGGCTAACCCAAATAGGTAGCCTGATAAGGTAATATATGACTTGATGTATATCTCAATTCATCGCCTCAACAATATCTTCACACTAGCCAGATAAGTAAGAAGATAAATACATCTTAGTAAAATATAACTTTCGTTAAAATCACTAGTTTCAGGTATTTTAGATAAAGTATGTCTGATTCATTTTCAAACGGCTTTTTTTATAATAGTATTTTTGTGCTATAAAATAAACATAGATGAGAAATAAATCACATTATTTTGAAAATTTATTAATATTTATATTTAAAATAACTAAGCAATAAATCAATATTAACTCACAACATAAACAGTTCAATTTATCAGTTGTTAAAATACAGCTTTCATATTTAAATTATTGCTTTTTCAATCCACACCCAACCTTGACTATTATTTAACCAGATATTATAAAATTAAAAACGAAAAAACTATAAATCTTTGCATTCAACATAATGAAAAAGACAAAAAAACATACATAACTTAATTTTCATTATTTTACAATAACTTAATTATACTTTGATATATAAATCACTACTTCTAGGTATATTTTTCTAATTCAATTTCATGCACATTATGGAAATGCAATTTGATTAAAAATAATAAATGAGCGAAATGTATGATGAGTGAATTTTTATTACCAGTGCCTGTTTTGATCATTGATCATCAATCAATGACTTCAAAAACAGTGCTGTTTAACATCTTAGAAAATCTCGGTTATCCTGAAGATCTCATCACATTTACAGAAAACTTAGCAGATGCAGAACAACAAATTTTCAATCAATTACCCAATTTAATTTTTTTTGTGATCACTCAGCAGTCTGATATCTCTTTCATCCATAAAATCAAAAAGATTTATCCTTCGAGTAATCTCATCATTTTAGTCAATGAACAATCTACAGATTTAACCTTGCATGCCATTCAGTTAGGTGCAACCGCCTATATGTTGATTCAACAACCGTTGGAAGACACCTACAACCAATTGAAAACTATTTTAAGAGGTGGCGCTGCATTGCATCCAAGTTTTGCTAAATTTTTATTGAGTGAAACTTTTAGTCCGCAAAATGCAGCACCTAAACAGCTCAGTCTGAATCCAGCTGAATACCAAATTTTAGATATGATCAGCCATAGCGCGACTCAAGAGCAGATGGTCCGTGAGTTAAAACTTTCAACGTATCAAATTGATGGTTTTGTTAAAAATATCTACCGAAAAATTAGTAGCTACAGCTAAATTTAGTTCAGATAAATGATTCAAAAAAACTTATAAATTAAAAAAATAAAGGGAGCACTGCTCCCTCTTACTTTTCTAACGCATTTATTTAAATGCTTCTATAAGCACATGCTGTGAATTGTGTGCTTCCTCACCCTCTTGAACATGCGTACGAATCCAACGCCCATCACTTTGGAGCAACCAAGCTTGCTGATTATCTTTTAAGTAATTCACTAAACCTAATTGATAAATACGCTTTTTCAACGCTGGATCTTCAATTGGGAAACAGGCTTCCACGCGATTAAATAAATTACGATCCATCCAGTCTGCACTTGAACAGAAAATACGTGAATCACCATTATTACTGAAATAATACACTCGAGTATGCTCTAAAAAACGCCCAACAATAGAACGCACGCGAATATTTTCAGACAGCCCCGGTAAACCTGGACGCAAACAACAAATAGAACGAATAATTAAATCAATCTGTACACCTGCTTGTGACGCTTCGTACAGTTTATTGATCAACTGAACTTCTGTTAATGCATTAACCTTGACTATAATTTGCGCAGACTTGCCCGCTTTAGCATTAGTAATTTCATTATCAATATAATTGATGAGTTGAGTATGTAAAGTAAATGGTGCATGCAGCAGTTTTTTTAGCTTCGCCATTTTACCCATACCGGTCAATTCTTGGAAAATACGATGTACATCTTCACAGAGTTCTTTATCTGTGGTTAACAGGCCATAATCCGTGTAGATACGCGCATTTCCCGCATGATAGTTGCCCGTACCTAAATGCACATATCGCACCAATTTATTGTTTTCGCGGCGTACCACCAAAATCATTTTGGCATGAGTTTTATAGCCCACGATGCCATACACGACAACTGCGCCTGCTTCTTGTAATACATTGGCCACAGCAATGTTTGATTCTTCATCAAATCGTGCTCGAAGCTCAATTACAGCGGTGACTTCTTTACCATTACGTGCTGCTTCCGCTAAAACTTGCACAATCTCCGAATCTGCGCCACTTCGATAAAGCGTTTGTTTAATGGCCAAAACTTGTGGATCACGTGCAGCTTCACGCAGTAAATTAATTACCGGTGCGAATGATTCAAAGGGATGGTGCAGCAAAATATCTTGTTTTTGCATCGCACTAAAAATGTTTTCAGATTTTTTGAGTACTTTCGGTATAACAGGAATATGCGCGTCATAACGTAGATGTGGACGTTTAAAGTTTGACAGTAAACGTGCAAGGTTAACTGGTCCATCTACTTTATAGAGTTGCTCTTCTTCTAAATCGAACTCATCAAGCAAATATTCATAAATATGCTGCGGACAATTTTCTGTCACTTCCAAGCGAACGGCGCGACCAAAACGACGTGAATTCAACTCACCTTTGAGGGCTTTAGCCAAATCTTCAACATCTTCATTTAAAGCCAAATCGGCATTACGCGTCACGCGGAATTGGTAGCACCCCGTCGCCGTCATGCCGGGGAACAAATCAGAGACATGTTCATGAATAATTGCCGATAACATCACATGATGCTCTTTGCCACCAGTTAATTCATCAGGAAGCCGAACGACACGTGGCAGCGAACGTGGTGCAGGTACAACAGCTAAGTCAATCTGACGGCCAAACGCATCCTTCCCTTCTAAAGTCACAATAAAATTCAACGACTTGTTGACCAAGCGAGGGAATGGATGTGCGGGATCTAAGCTAATTGGCGTTAAGACCGGAGCAACTTGCTCTTGAAAATATTTTTTCACCCATGCCGACTGTGCAGGGGTTAACTCACCACGACGTAAGAAGCAAATGTCTTCTTCACGCAGTTTGGGTAAAATTTCTTGATTTAAAATACGATACTGGCGCTCAATTGCCGCATGCGCTGTCGCAGAAATTTCATCTAATACTTGTTTTGGTGTTAAGCCATCTGGACTGCGGCTTTCATTACCTAAGTCTAGCTGTTCCATCATTCCCGCAACACGAATTTCAAAAAATTCGTCTAAGTTACGTGAAAAGATCAGCAAGAAATTCATGCGTTCAAGTAATGGATGTATCGGATCAACCGCTTGTTCGAGCACACGCAGATGAAAGTCGAGTATCGATAACTCTCGATTAATATAACGATCATTATAAGTATATTCAGTAGGTACTTGCGCGACTTCAGCTGCAGTATTCATCTCAAACCCATATTAAAAAATGTGTGCTGTACTCAGTTTAGTATGCTTCAAATTTGTGACAATTTCATAAAAAAAGCCCATAAAGATGAGCTTTTTGTTGTAATTCAAATCGCTGCCATGCCATTTGACAAGTGTTTAGATCATTCTTAATCCGGGATATGGCTATAACGCATATATTTTTGGATCATACGTTTACGATAATTCAGCTTACGATCTTGTCGATTTTCATCATAATATTTTGGATTAGGTAAAATAGCCGCAATAAATGCCGCTTGCTCTCGGCTCAAACTCCGTGAACTTTTACCAAAATAGTGCTGAGTTGCAGCTTCTACGCCATAGATGTTGTCCCCAAACTCAACCGAGTTGAGATATACCTCTAAAATGCGTTGCTTCGTCCACATACGTTCCATCATCCATGTTGCAACGGCTTCCTGTCCTTTTCGGATAAATGAACGCTTGTTATATAAAAATAAGTTCTTTGCCAATTGCTGAGAAATGGTGGATCCGCCTGCAACCACTTTGCCTTTATCTTTATTGCGTTCTAAAGCATTTTGCATGCCTTCCCAATCAAAACCTTTATGTTGTAAAAACTTGCCATCCTCAGCAGCAACAACAGCATGTTTGACATAATCACTAATTTGGTCGTAATCACGCCATTCGTGTTTAATCGGTTTGGATGGCTCAGACCAATAATCTAAACGCATCATCATCGTCGATTCCACAGGATGCGTACGCCACCACACTAGACTACCAAAGATCCAAAGCTGCACCAAAAGCACAAGACTGACAAGAATTAACAATGTACGAACAATAAAGGCTTTCATGTCAGTGTGTTACTCCAGAAATTCTGTTTTTTCATGTTAAGCTTATTTTTAAATATTTTGACACAGTACAAGAATAGCATGTCTGAACTCAGCCCTCCTGCTGTATCAACCCGTAAGCTGCAAATCCAACTGTGGTGGATCACGGCACTCTTAATTACCATCAATGTTGGACTCTTTGCCTGGCAAGTGTTGCATGGAATGAACGTAAGCCAACCCGACACACTGGATGCTTTGCGTTGGGGTGCTGATTATGCACCTTTAACCTTTTTAGAGGAACCCATCCGCTTATTCAGCAGTATGTTTTTTCATTTTGGCCTGATTCACTTGATGTTGAATATGTGGGCTTTGTATATTTTTGGCAGTGTTGCCGAGCAAATGTTAGGTCGTTTCTACTTCCTCGGCCTGTATGTTTTAGCCGGACTGATGGGAAGTTTATTGAGTGGGTATTTAACCATTCAGGACAGCTATGCATTATTGGCCGAAGGTGCAGCCAATCAGCAGCTTTTCCCGAGTATTGGTGCAGGTGCATCGGGTGCAGTGATGGGACTGGGTGCCGCGCTGACGATTATTTCGCTGCTCCCCATGTTACCTAAACAGCAATTTTATCTGGATAAAAAAACCTTATTGATGGTGATGGGCATTAACCTCGCAATGGGCTTTATGATCAGTGGGATTAACAATGCCGCGCATATTGGCGGCATGTTGATGGGGGCTGCGTTGGCTTTCATTTGGTATGTGGGACAAAAAGTACATCAATCCCTAATCATTCAAATGATCGGTCTAATCGCCGCGGCAGTCGGATGCTATCTGTTTTATCTACATTGCCAACAATTAATCCAACCGATTTTACCGCTTTGGGAACACTTTATCCTACTGATGAAGCAATCTCTCGCAGCACGTTAAACAGTGGAATGAACCCTGTGGCTATAACACAGACATGTTGAAAACACGTCAAATCATGTCTAAACCTGAACTACGCACTGGGTTCTTGCTCCACTCTTAACTTGCTCAGCTCTTAACCATCTCCACCCTTAACTATTTAGTTCACGTAAACTTTCTAAGGGTGGAATATCGCAAAGATAACTTAAGCGATAACGTCCAATCAATGTACAGACTAAGGTCATTACCAGTGGGAGGATCAACCAAATCTCTGCATGTAGCTGGATGGTCAGTTCCATTTTATAACTGACAATCGCACTGATCACTTCAGCAAAAATACATGCCACAACGCCCGAAATTAGCCCCATCAAACCGACTTCCAAACTCAGCATCGACTTTAACTTTTGCTTGGAACTGCCGAAGGAACGCAGTAATGCCACTTCTTTTTTGCGTTCATCCATAAATAAATTCAAACATGCTACCAAGACCAAAATGCCTGAAATACTGACCAACAGCGCCAAGATGGTAATAATTTGAACCAATACGCTGACGATGCGTTTGATCTCATCCAAAATCAGACTAACATCAATAAACACGGTATTCGAAAACTGCTGAATCAGATCAATTAACTGACTTTTATCTTGCGGTGGAACATAGAAACTCCCCAAATAACTGCCTGCATTTTCATCCATGGTTTTGGGAGAAAAAATAAAGAAGAAGTTTGGACTAAAGCTTTCCCACTCTACACTGCGAAGGTTGATCACCTTGGCTTGCAAAATCCCTTCAGGAAGGCTAAAACTCAGTCGATCTCCAATTTGAATACCGAGCTCTTGTGCGGTTTTCACCTCTAACGATACTTCATTGACTTGTTGAAACTGCTGACTACCCGCGATGATTTGATTATCTTTTGGAAAAGTTGCAGCCTGTGTGAGATTCAATTCACGGCGTAATGAATTATTGCTTTTAATTAAAGCATCCGAAAAAGGGAGATCATTTTTGGCAACTAATCGTCCACGAATATTCGGGTACATCGGCGTCCCTTGCCAACCATGCAGCTTAAGTTGTTGATTAAAATCCTGCAACTCAAATGGCGGTAATCCATAGACAAATTGGTTAGGTGTTCCGTGTGGCAATTGTTGTTGCCAACGTTCCAGTAAATCTGTACGCAATACCGCTAAAACTGTAATCAGACTCAGCCCCAATGCTAATGCAGTAATTTGAAATGCCGTTTGATACGGTGTGCGTATATACGCTGAGATTTTCGTCCCCCAACTTTTCAAGGCCTTTAAACTGAGCCAGACCATCATATATAGGCCAACACATAGGAAGATGATAGCGCAAATCAGCCACAGGGTGAGTTGAAAATTTTCAGTTAAAACCACACAAAACACCACCAAACTGAGTGTACCGAAACTGAGCATCCAAAGCATGGAACGTACAGAACGCTCTTGTTGTCGTATCACCCGTGCTGGCGGTGTCCCTAATAATTGCCAAAGACTTGGAAGAACAAATCCTAATAGAACAATCGCACTGGTGAATATTGCAATTGGAAGCGGACCAAGCAGCATAGACAGGGCTGAAAACTCTAATTGTAAATTTGGAATCAACTGTAGCATCAGTTGCAATAAGCCATAACCCAATCCCAGACCAATCAAACTTCCAAACAGGATTGAAAGCCCGAGTACAACCAACAGTAAAGCCAGATAAGCACTTAATATTTGCTGTTTGGTCGACCCAATACAGCGCATCAGTGCAATGGCATCCTGATTTTGTTGGACATAGCGCTGACTGGTTAATGCGATGGCGATACCACAAAGTAGAATGGTTAAAATATTCGCCAGTTGTAAAAACGTTTCTAGGTTTGCAATCGGCTTCATCAAGCGGGTATTGCCTTCACTGGCATTTCTCAATTTCAAACTGCTTTGAGCTGCATCCGGAACCTGCGCATGATCTGAGTTAGCAGCACGGTCTTCACTTTGATCACCAAATTTCTGCTTATACAGTTTTTCAAATCGCTGGGTATTTTGTGCATCTCCTGCCATTAACAGGCGATATTCAATCCGACTCCCGACTTGGATGGCATTGGTTCTCGCCACCTCAGACTGCGCAATCATAACTGTCGGTGAAAAACCACTGAAACCGAGTTCCTGATTGGTGTCATGGATGATTTTGGCACTGACTTGAAAAGCAGCATCGGCAATATTGATCTGATCTCCAACCTTTACACCCAATAAATCCATGGCACGAGGACTTAACCAGACCTCACCTGCTTGTATAGAACGGTTTAGTTTCGGTTCTGTTTCGAGTTCACCTCGTAATGGAAATGCAGCATCAACGGCTTTGACATTGACCATGACAAATTGCTGATCAGTGTGCGCCATGCTGCTAAATAGCGTGACATTCGATTGTTTTAATTGCTGTGCTTTGGCTTGTTGTTGCCACTCTTGTGGAATTGGTTCATTGGCTGTCAGCACCAAGTCTGCTGCCAACATTTCAGCAGCTTGTAGCGCTACTGCATTTTGAATTTGTACATTGCTAAACTTTAAAGCAGTGGTAGCACTGATCGCCAAGGTCAGTGCGATCAATAATAAATACACACCCGTGGTTTTAAAACTCAGTTGTAAGAGTGGTCGAAACAGTGCCAAAAGATTCATGCAGCATCTCCTGTTCGATGCTCAATCAATTGACCATTGACCAATTCAAAGTGGCGCTGACATTGACGGGCCAAATCGGCATCATGCGTCACCAATACCAAAGTGGTTCCCATTTCACGATTTAACTGAAATAACAGTTGTTCAATTTCCTGTGCCGTCGCACTGTCTAAATTACCTGTCGGTTCATCTGCAAAGATCAGATCGGGTTCACTCACCAAAGCACGGGCAATCGCAACCCGTTGCTGCTCACCACCCGATAAAACTTTAGGGGCTTGATGCGCTTGGCGTTCTAGTCCGACCTTTGCTAACAGTTTTAATGCTTTTTCTTCGGCAGCTTTGACCTGAAAATTTGCTTGTAACCGTAGCGGCAGCATGACATTTTCCAGTGCCGTTAAATGTGGCAACAACTGGAAAGACTGAAAGACAAAACCAATATGGGCCAAACGGACTTGAGCACGCTGTTCTTCATTTAATAGATGAATGTCCTGACCACAGACCCGTAACTGTCCAGAACTGGCCTGATCTAAGGTCGCCAAAATCCCCAACAAGGTGGATTTACCTGAACCAGAACGACCGGTAATCGCAACTTGTTCCCCTGCAAATATTTCAAGATCGAGTTGTTCAAAGATCGATAACTGTTTTTGTGGAAGTTGTATCTTTTGTGTCAATTGCTGTGCAGAAATAATCGCCTGTGGCATGATGTCAACATCTGTCGTGAGTTGGGTCATATCTTCCCTATATGCAAAATCGCATTCAAAATAATCGTCTATTGAGTTACTTGCTGGCTATTGCACTGATGTTCTGCCCGATGCTGCTCTCTGCCAAAACCATTATGATTTTGGGCGATAGCTTAAGTGCAGGTTATGGTGTTTCAGTGCAGCAAGGTTGGGTCCACTTATTACAAAAACGGCTAGACCAACAGTATCCGAAACAACATAAAGTGGTCAATGCAAGTGTCAGCGGTGAAACCACCAGTGGTGCTTTGGCACGACTCCCTAAACTATTGCAAACCCATCGTCCAGACCTTGTGGTGATTGAGTTAGGTGGTAATGATGGTTTGCGCGGACAGCCCCCTGCACAAATTCAAAAAAACTTAGCGCAGCTGATTCAAAAAAGCCAACAGGCCAAATCGAAAGTCATTTTATTTGGAATGAAAATTCCACCGAATTATGGCAAGGCATATAGCCAAGCTTTTGAAAATAACTATCAAGTGTTGAGCCAACAGTACAAAGTCAAATTATTACCTTTCTTTATGCAAGGGGTTGCGGGACATAAAAACTTAATGCAACAAGATCAGATTCACCCGAATGCCAAAGCGCAAACAATTTTGCTGAACAATGCTTATCCATTGATCAAAGCAAGTTTATAAATTTAGTGGGTGAAAATGGATTCGTTAAAAAAGGCGCATCATTTGAGCGCCTTTTTTTAAATCTTGTATTTACTGTAGTTTGCTTAGAAATCGTAGAAGCTTACTTCACCCGTTTCGAGTGAATACTCAGCGCCCACCACTTTTAGTTTGCCTTGCGCAATTAAGTTTTCGAGGACTGCTGAACCATGACGCAGTTGATTTACTGATGCAAAAACGTTTGAACGTACTGCATGCATTGAAAGTTTTTCGAGGTCATCTTTCAATTCAGTTTGCATAAGTATTTCTACAGATGGACGAACGCGATTCACAATCGACATCAAGTTCGCTGATGGTGGTGTCGCAGGGTTAGTTAAAGCTTCAATCGTAGAATGAATCGCGCCACAGTGTGTATGGCCCAATACAATGACCACAGGACAACCGAAGCTTTCTGCTGCAAATTCCACGCTACCGACTTGAGACGGTGCCACAATATTACCTGCAACACGAATCACGAATAAATCGCCTAAGCCTTGGTCAAATACCATTTCAGCAGGAACACGTGAGTCTGAACATCCTAAAATAATCGCAAAAGGTTCTTGGCTTTCGGCCATTTCAGCACGTTGTTGATGCGTCAAAAGCTTTGGGTGATTCGTTTCACCGTCTACAAAACGTTGATTCCCTTTTTTTAAACGATCTAAAGCTTCTGCTGCTGTTAGCATGTTCTAATTACCCTTATCCGAAGTTGCAATATTTTAATCCCAGTCGAATCGATTGTCACTTGCAAAAACAATTGCTGTGAATTTTTTCTACGACGATGCAACTTGATAGAAAATGCTACTCCACATTCATCAAAAAAAATTATTTTTTCTGTAATGGTTCACATTATTAAAACGCAAGTTTAACCACGTCAAAAAAGCAATGGATGACAAAGGTCATTTTTAATTTACAATATATTTCATAAATATACGCTTTTACTATTTCAGCCCATTCTGATAATAGTCATATAAATGATCTAAAAAATATATCGATTCGATTTAACTGGGGTAAACGTCAATGAAAGGACATCATTCACGCGTTTTTGGCTTTTTTAAGCTAGCAACAATTTGCTGTATGACGTTTACTGCCAACCATACTTTGGCTGCAAATCCGTCTCCCATCAGCAAAAACCTGGCTATACCCTCTATCGTGCAAAACTATTTGAGCCAAGAACGTAAAGCGGCTGGTTTAGTTACACATAGCGTTCAAGTCGGCAATGTGAATTGGAGTTATAGCGAAGGCGGTCAACGCTCTAAACCTACCATCTTGCTGATTCATGGTTTAGGCGGCACACGTGATAATTGGAATCGTGTTGCGCATTATTTAACACCGAACTATCACGTGATCATCCCCGACCTTCCGGCCAATGGCGATACACATGTGCCGGTCGATTTTGATGTCTCAGTGCCGAATGTCACGGAACAACTACGCCAGTTTGTCCTTAAAATAGATATTGAAGATAAACTGAATGTTGCAGGTCACTCATTGGGTGGTTCCATTGCCACGGTATATGCCTCTCAATATCCTTTTGATACCCAAAGTTTATTTTTACTCAACAGCGCGGGCATTTATAAACAGGCCAATACCAGTTACACCCGCGACCCGTATAAACTTAAAAATTTAATCGTTTCAAAACCGGGTGATTTAGATGATGTCATGCATAAACTCATGCAAAATCCGCCCAATGTTCCGACACAGCTTAAAGAAGCGCAGGAGAATATCTTAATTGCGCGTGCGCCCTTCACCAGTAAAATGATCGATCAAGTCGTCACGCTCAATCGAATCTACACCCCTGAAACTTTTGCCCGATTAACACGAACGGTGGAAGCACCAACCCTGATCCTTTGGGGCAAACAAGATAAAATCTTTAATGTGGAAGTGGCTGGCGAACTCAAGTCTTTACTGAAACGTGCAGAAACCCCTGTGATTTTAAATAACGTCGGTCATATGCCAATCTTAGAAGCCGAACAACAAGTTGCAGACCATTACTTACCTTTCCTTGCGAAAAGTCAAAAGTTTAAAAACCCTTTGGTAGATAAACTGATTCAGTTAAACTGAGCATTCGCCATTTTTAGATACCCATGACTGGGACTTCAGGGAAAGTATGCAGAAAAACCCGATGATTGAGCAGTTGATTGACGCTCAACTGAACTTTTTAGATCAGAGCTTTTCACACAATGATACCGTAGCCACTGAATTCACCCATTTTTATCAATGGTTTCGTAAACAATCTTTGCAGCAGATTTGGAGTTTTGATCAAATCAATGCTTTGTTGCAGAAACAAATTTTAAATACCCCTGCAAGTCAATTTCTGATTGAGCAAATTGCTGAACATATCAAATTTGCACTGATTCATCCTGCAAATGACAGCACCACGATTGCCGAAATCATTCCTGTGTTGACCATCGATAAAATTGCGCAGTATGTGGCAAGTAAACAAGGACATCGTCAGCGTTTAATTCATACCATGGTCAACAATCCTGCATTTTCAGCCATGATCAGTCAGTTGATTCAACATGCGATACAAGATTATTTAGACAACTCAGTGATTGCAAAATCGGTACCCGGTGTTTCACGATTTATGAAAATGGGGAAATCGGTACTGGAAAATGTCACAGATACCAATTTAGATAATGCTGTCAGCAAATACTTGCAAAAGAATATTTTAAAGCTCAGTCAAATGAGTGAAACCGTGTTAAATCAGCACTTTGATGATCATAAGCTGTACCACTTTCAAGCCAATTTATGGCATAAAATTAAAGCGCTGCCAGTTTCGGTATTAAAGAACTATGTTGAAGTTCAGGACTTGCCGCAAACGGTTGCGATGGGTCATGAAATTTGGGACTTTATGCGACAGTCTGAGTATATGAAACAGCAAGTGCATGATGGCGTATACGCTTGGTACGTGCGTAATGCAGAACGCCCTTTTGATTTATTGCTGCGTGATTTAAATATTGATGAAGCACTGATTCAGCATGAACTTCGAAACTTACTCAATCCTATCGTTCAACAAATGATTGAGTCGGGTTATTTGCGTGAGCGTTCACGTCTCTATTTAGAACAATTCTACTACTCAAGTGAAGCACTGAAAATTTTAAATATCCCAACATAAAAAAAGCCGCGTTAAGCGGCTTTTCTTTTGGAAGTACTTAGAACTGGTATTTCAAACTTGCATAATAAGCTCGACCCGGCTCGTTATATGTTTGGTTGACCGTTTTATCACGCAGTTTTTGCTCATCAAATAGGTTATTCACACCGATACGAGCACTTAAAGCCGCATTAAATTTATAACCAAAGTTAATGCCTGCAATGCCATAACTTTTCACGCTATCCATCGCCAAGCCATTTTTGCTTTCAAGACTGGTTTCTGCATATTGACGTGGTTTTTGACGACCATATTGGGTATAGACAAAGTTACTGTCTAATCGATCCGTGATGTTGTAGTTCAAAATAGAGTTTAGTGTGTAATTCGGAATAATCGAAAGCGGGTTGCCTGTACGTTTATCTTCAGAGTTGATCATATAAGTAACGTTATTGGTCCACGTGATATCACCCCAGTCCAAAGAAATACTTCCTTCAACACCTTCCACCAAGGCTTCTGGCGTATTCATCCAACGCAGTACATTATATGTTGTTCCATTTACTTCTAGTTCTTCTAGACGTGTATCCCCTGCAACGATCTTATTTTTATAATCATTACGGAACCATGCAAAGCTTGCATTTACGATGTCTTTTTCAAACTGTACACCTAATTCTTTATTCACTGAAGTTTCAGGTTTGAGATCGCCATTACCTTGTAATAGACATTGGCTCAGCCCAATCGGACAGCCATTACCGCGAGTGCTTAACAGATAACCTTCCGCATTTTGGTACATATTAGGTGCTTTATACGCCTTAGCTACACCACCTTTTAGTGTCCAATAGTCACCAAGTTTTTGCGTAATATTGAGACTTGGACTCCAGCTATCTCCCGATTTACTATGATTATCATAACGCAGTGCCAAAACAACATCGGTGCTTTCGCCCAAATTCATATTATTTTCAATATAGGCCGACGCAATCCGTGAATCCATTTGTGAACGGTCACCTGAAGTCAGCGCATCACCAAAACCGCCTGCGCCAGCTTGTGTATTAACCGTATCGGTAAAGTCATCTTCGACCCACTCAGCGCCTAAAGTTAATACTTGTGGGACATACCATTGGAACGGCAGATTGGCTTCTGCATTAAAGCGAATGGTTTCTAGATGTGACGTTTGTTTATTCTCGAGATTATTAATTTGTCCCTCAGTACTACCGCCTGTCCCTTCAGGTAGGCGTTTATTTTTAGTTTTATCATATTGCGCAATGAGTTTACTATCACCCCAACCCCACGTGCCTTCATGGGTTAATGCAAAACTATCACGATAAATGGTATTGGTTTCTTCACCGATTAAAGCCGATAGAATAGGCGCTTTGTTTGGATCGGCTGGATCAAATACACTGTTTTGACTGTCACCTGCAAAACGGTTGCCTTGGCGGCCAACACTTGCGTCAAACATCAAGACTTGTTGATCGTTCAACTGCCAAGCCAAACGCCCAGCGATATCTTTATTTTCAACGCCTTCTCGACCCGCCATACGCGCACCATTGTCCATTAAGGCATTAATATCCGCAGCATCTGAATCGGTTTTGTTATAACTACCGTATAAACGATATGAAAGGACATCTTTAAGAATTGGTCCGCTTAAGTTAAAGCTTTCACGGTGACTTGCGCCCTCTTTAGCGTCTTCAGGTTGATTGGTAAAAACCTCCACAGAGCCATGCACTTCATTGGTCACTTTCTTGGTTTTAATATTGACCACACCACCCATCGCACCTGAACCATAACGCGCTGCTGCTGGACCACGCAGCACTTCAATCGATTCAATGGCATCTGCAGGTACCCAGTTCGAATCGCCACGAGTATCACGCTCACCGCGCCAGCCATAACGTACTGAGTTTCTCGAATTTACAGGCTTGCCATCAATTAAGATCAACGTGTTTTCAGGCCCCATACCACGGATATCAATCTGACGGTTATTACCACGTTGGCCTGTGGCACTGTTACCAGTCAAATTCACACCCGGCATACGGCGCACATACTCTGAAATATCATTCACAACCGGCATTTTTTCTAAATCTTCTGCCGTAATTTTTGAAGCACCTAATGATTGTTTAACCTGTTCTGCTGCAGTAACAACAATGGTTTCCATCTTCGTTACGGATTCATCTGATGCTTCAGTGTGCACATCTTTTGCATGCGTCAAACTTACCAATGCACAGAGTATTGAAAGTGTAAGCGTTGATTTTAATAGTTGTTTGGTCATTGAGTGCTTCCAAATAAACGTATTTATGGAGAAATCTAGAATAATGTGTTGCACATTGTAACCAACACAAATAATATTGCAATTAATTTTAATAATCATTCTCATTTATATTTGTGATATCGCTTATCATCTCGATGTTAAAACTTCAGAAATCATTTAAAAATCTTCGTTTTTTTGATTTAGACAATAAAAAAGCCGCAACATTGCGGCTTTTTTATAACAATACTGAACTTATTTGAAATAAGCACCTTCAGTATTACTATGATCTGTTTGATCAACAACGCGCATTAACTCAGGTACATGCTGCTTCAATGTTGTTTCAACACCTTGTTTCAAGGTTAAATCGATTGAAGAACAACCTTGGCAACCACCACCGAATTTAAGCACTGCAGTTAAACCATGTTCTGCATCTTCAACCACTTCTACCAGTGCACAGTTACCACCATGACCTGCAAGGCCAGGGTTAATTTCTGACTGTAGAACATAAGTGATACGCTCTTCTACAGAGGCATCTGGACCCACACGTGGCACTTTTGAGTTTGGTGCACGGAATGTTAACTGACCACCAAAACGGTCTTTGTTATAGTCAATCACCGCATCCAAAAGATATGGAATAGACGGTGTGTCAATAAATGCAGGGAAATCTGGATAGTCTTGTTTATAGTCTGTAGGCACAACTTCTTCTGGTGCACTGTAAGCCATACAACATTCAGCACGTGGCGTACCCGGATTTTCCACAAAAACACGTACACCAATGCCCGGTGTATTTTGTTTATCCAAAAGATCTTTCAAATACTCTTGGGCATTCGGAGTGATCAATAGGTTTGGAATTTCTTCAGCAACTGCTGTGCTGTTGTTCTCAGTCGACATTACAATATTTCCTCAAGCTGAAGTCGCTATTTTAACTTAAGATGCGGGGCATTAGAAAAAAATCAACTAAAATTGTCGGAATTATTCTGAAAGTTCACGCTTTAGGCAGATTTAATGGCATTATTGAGCATAAATTTTAACAAGTAGAATAGTCATATATGTTGGGCCTACCCTTTAACCACACCGTGACCATTATCCTGATTACGGTGGTGATTTCACTGATTGCATTTTCAAATCAGAAAGTGATGAATCGTTTGTTATTTTGGCCGCCAGCCCTCAGTCGTGGCGAATATGACCGATTTATTAGCCATGGTTTTATTCATGCAGATGGCGCGCACCTATTGTTCAACATGATTACCTTATTTTTCTTTGGTAGCGTGATTGAAAGTTTTTATCGCCAATATTTCTTCGACATGGGCTTTGTATTGTTTTATTTAGGCGGTTTGATCGCTGCGATTATTCCGAGTTATTTAAAACATAAGCATGATACCCATTGGGCAAGTTTAGGGGCGTCTGGGGCGGTGTCTGCGGTACTTTTTGCGTATATTTTGTTTGAACCGTGGAAACTGATTTTTGTATTCTTTATTCCTGTTCCTGCGATTATTTTTGCCGTGCTGTATGTGGCTTACAGTATCTGGTCAGGTAAACGTGGCAACAGCAACATTAACCACAGCGCACACCTTTGGGGCGCAGCGTATGGTGTAATCATGACAATTATTCTTGAACCGAAGCTCATTCCACATTTCTTAAGTCAGTTATTAAACGTTCCTTTCTAAACGTTAAGTCTAAAAAATCAGCTGGATTTAACCTAAAAATGACAGCCTAAACCGTTTCAGTTTAGGCTTTTTTATTGTGCTGCGTTAAGCAGCATGTCCTTTGATCTTTTCTTTAGCCAATTTCCCACATCTACAACACCGCACTTTGAATATCGAGCTATACAATTTCACAGCAGATTGAAACGCTATCTTCCCTTGCCCTGATTTAAACTGAAATGACACAGAATAAAAAAGGGAAAATTCCAATGAAAATAGTCCTGATGTTCTCAAGTTTGCTGTTGACCTGCGTGTTGAGTGCTTGTGCCGTTCACACCCGTGAAGGCAGTATCGTGGTCGACCCAGATCGTAATCACTATCCTTATAATTACTCAGATCGCCATGGCGACTTTTGCCCGCCCGGACAGGCTAAAAAAGGCCGTTGTTGATTTGCCGTTATTGATTTCATGCCCTCTTCTTTTAAGCCTTCAAACCGAAGGCTTTTTCAATTCCGACAATAAAAATTGACGCTGTATATTCTACGAAAGTTCACAAAAGCACATGATAAATCATATAAATCTGGCACTTTATGCCACCCTATTTTTTAATTTGGCATAGATAATGTATACATCTGTATATTAATGACAAAATTAGCTGAGATATTTTGCATGTCGAGTTCAACTGAAGGTCTTCAATTTCCCATTTCGGCTTCAAACCAAAAGCCGAGTACATCTAAAACTGGTCGTGAAATTATCGCTGAAGCCTTAGCTGCAGTTGACCATCACTCTTCTGTACGTGCAAAACAAGAAAAAAACTGGCGTAAAAAATATCCTGAATATTTTAAAGCCTTGGTTGAACAAGGAATTCAATCATCTGAAGCTGCGATCAACATTGCTGAGCAAGGTTTAAATAAAGCGCATCACGTCTTTGAGTTTTATCGTAATCAAGAAAAGTATACGCTCAAAGATGCAGTAGCTTTGACTGCACATCCGCTGCATACCGTGAAATTAAAAGGTGAAAGTGACGCAGCGCCTGAGTGGTATGTGCCCTATCATGGTCAAAAACTTCAAGGTGAGGCTTTACTGGCTCAGATTCAAAAATGGCAAGATGCTGGCATCATTGAAGCCAGTCATGCCGACGCATTACGTGAAGCCATTGCACACCCAGAATGGTTCGATTTGTCAGATCGGACTATGGTGCTCTTTGGTGCTGCCTCCGAAGCAGGCCCTCTGACGTGGTTAGCAAAATGGAAAGCCAATATTGTAGCTATCGACCTCAATAATGAACGTGTTTGGGATCGAATCTTAAGCACGGTTCAGGCCGGTAATGCCACTTTATATGCACCAAGTCTCGACGCTGTGCATGAAGACACACCCATTCAAGAACTAAAACACAAATTGGGCGCCAATTTACTGACACACATTCCTGAGATTGCACAGTGGCTTGCACAAAGTGAACATCAGCTTGATCTGGCTGCAATTGCTTATTTAGATGGTGAAAAGCATGTTCGTGTTGCAATGGCAATGGACAGCATCATGGCTTATGTCAGTCAACAAAAAGCTGACACCAGCTTGATGTTTATGTGTACTCCAACCGATGTCTATGCTGTTCCAGAAGAGATTGTTACGGCAGCGCAAGCCAAATTCCAAAACCGTGCTTCTGCACAAAAACTATTGACACAAAGTATTGCCAAAGTCACAGGTCAGCATTTCTTTAAGCAAAATAATGAGCAAACCACCACAGCAGACAATGGAAAATCCTATGGTATTGCTGACTGTCTGGTGGTGGAACAAGGTCCAAACTACGCACTCGCAAAACGTATCCAACAATGGCGCGCAACTGTCGCACGTCAAAATGGTCAGCGGGTTAGTATCAATATTGCGCCATCCACCACGACCCGCTCAGTGACGAAGAATCCATTATTAAAAGCCGCATTTAATGGTGCGAGTTTATTTGACGTGGAATCGTTTCAACCTGAAACCACTAATGCACTCATGGCGGCTTTATGGATTCACGACTTGAGAAACCCTCAATCGGTTGCTAACCCTGAAACAGCGCTAGACCATCCATTAGAACTCATGATGCATGGTGCCAACCATGGTGGCTTATGGCGTGTGGCTTATTTGGCGCGTACTGCCTTACCTTTTGCAGCGCTGTATGGTTTTGCTGAAGAGAAATTGCCCGTGAAAAAAGTATTGGGACTGTTTAAAAAAGCGTAACTGCATTGGTTCAAATAAGTGTTGAACTTTGCAAAGCTTCAACTCGCTAGTTTGATTGTTCTAATTCAGCTCTCAGTCATCCCATTAAAATCGGTGATGTCTGAGATACAGCCATAAAAAAAACGCTGCCGAAGCAGCGTTTTTTTATATCTGGAATTTGAGTTGCTTAGAACACTTTCAAGAATAACCAGTACAAGCAACCTGATAGACAGATCGTTGCAGGTAAAGTGAAGACCCAAGCTGATAGAATGGTTTTCACTGTTGCAAAGTTCAGACCCGATTTATTCGCGACCATGGTACCTGCAACCGCAGAGTTAAGTACGTGTGTAGTCGATACAGGCATACCAAAACCATCCGCAGCAGCAATCGTTGACATAGCAACAAGCTCGGCAGACATACCCTGACCATAGGTCATGTGGTTTTTACCAATACGCTCACCTACAGTCACGACAATACGTTTCCAACCCACCATGGTTCCAAGACCCAGTGCCAATGCAACAGCGACTTTCACCCATGTTGGAATGTACTGTAAGAACGAGTCTAAGTGACTACGATATTCCTTCACAGTCTTTTGTTCAGCTTCTGCCATTGCTGGTAGTTGCTCAGCTTTATCTAGACGTTTAAAAGCAGTAGTACTTAAGTACATGTCATTACGAATCGAAGATACTTCTTGTTCAGGAATATCTTTTAAGTCGCCATACTGTGCAACACGCTCACCTAAATGATCGGTCAAACTTGCTAAAGCTGGCACAACTTCTGGGCTGACTTCTTTGGTTTGAATGTATTTGGTGAGTACATCACGCGCTTGTGCATCAGGAATATCCTTATGCTCTGCGTAGATCGCAGTCGCAGTTTGAGCAGATAACTGATGGAAAGATTGAATATGTTGATTATCTAAGTTCTTATTCAATGAATAAGCCAATGGCACACATCCGATCAAAATCAGCATGATCAGACCCATACCTTTTTGACCATCATTTGAACCGTGCGCAAAACTTACACCTGTACAGGTAAAGATCAAAATTGCACGAATCAGTGGTGGTGGCGGCTTATTGCCTTCTGGTGGCTGAAACAATTCTAGCTGTTTGCGGAAAATACGCTTCACCAACAAGAAAACGAGTGCTGCAAATGCAAAACCAATCAGTGGCGAGAACAATAACGCCTTACCGACTTTAAGCACCTGCTCCATATCTACACCGCTCGCACCACCGCCTGCATTTAACAGGTAGTTCATGATGCCAACGCCAAGAATAGAACCAATCAAAGTATGCGAACTAGACGCAGGGATGCCTAAGAACCAAGTTCCTAAATTCCACAAAATCGCTGCGATCAACATAGCGAAAACCATGGCAAAGCCAGCACCTGAACCGACATTCATAATCAATTCAACAGGTAACAAGGCAATAATGCCGTAAGCGACTGCACCACTGGCAACCATTACGCCTAGGAAGTTACAGAAACCCGCCCACATTACCGCAACCGGTGCTGACAAGGCGTTGGTATAAATCACTGTTGCTACTGCATTTGCAGTGTCATGGAAACCATTTACAAATTCAAAGCCAAGTGCGATGAATAAGGCTGTGCCCAATAAAATCATTGAATAAAGACTTAAAGGCGGAACATGCGCTAAATCGGCAGTCACCTGAAAACCAATATAAATCAACGTTGAAATAATCAGCGTCAAAAATACCGGCATAAAGAATTTCGGTGTAGGCACATGAACATTCGTGGACTTTTGAGGAGTCGACGTGTGCGCTGAATCTACGGGAGTTTGTTTAGAATTCATGCAGGCAGGAATAGAGGATTTTAAAATCCCCATATTGTTCAATTTAATTATGACAATTATATGACAAAGCGGTGTCATATAAAGCAATTTTTCATGCTTTATTTGTTTTTTTTTAAGTGTTAAAAACCGACTTCCCTACTCTACTTTCATAAAGTAAATCAGTTATTTAATCTGCGTATTTAAACTTTATTTTCTTTAAAACCCAATGTTTCAACTTATATTTCATCTGTCATGTTTTTTTGTCATTTTGCATAGCCCTAATGGATGTTTTTTAATCTTGCCTGAGCAATATGACAAATTCATGAAGCTTTCCATACATTTATATGAAATTGGAATATGAAATTATCAAGTTGCAATATTGCTCATTAATTCAACAAGCTAATAATTGCGCGCTGTGAAGATGATTGAATATCAATAAAACTGCAATGAATTCTGTTAATATATTTGCCGATTTTATATTCCATCGGATTGGGGTTATTTATGTCCACGCTTGCCACCCTAAAAGAGCTGCTCGCTCAACGGATTCTGATTATCGACGGTGCAATGGGCACCATGATTCAGCGTCATAAACTCGAAGAAGCTGACTACCGTGGTGAGCGTTTTGCAGATTGGGCATCTGACCTCAAAGGCAATAATGACCTATTGGTGTTGACTCAGCCGCAAATCATTCAAGGCATTCATGAAGCCTATCTCGATGCTGGTGCAGACATTATTGAAACCAACAGCTTTAACGGCACAAAAGTTTCAATGTCTGACTACCACATGGAAGATTTGGTATCAGAGATCAACCGTGAAGCAGCGCGTATTGCCAAAGCCGCTTGTGAAAAATACTCATCGCCTGAAAAACCGCGTTTTGTAGCAGGTGTGCTTGGCCCGACTTCACGTACTTGCTCGATCTCGCCAAATGTAAATGACCCAGCATTTCGTAACATTACTTTTGATGAGTTAAAAGAAAACTATATTGAAGCTGCGCATGCCCTGATTGAAGGCGGTGCAGACATTCTTTTAATTGAAACAGTATTTGATACTTTGAACTGTAAAGCTGCCATTTTTGCAGTGAAAGAAGTCTTCAACCAAATTGGCTACGAATTGCCATTGATGATTTCAGGCACGATTACCGATGCCTCTGGCCGAACTTTAACTGGCCAAACTGCTGAAGCGTTCTGGAACTCTGTGCGTCATGGTGATTTATTGTCGATTGGCTTTAACTGTGCCCTAGGTGCAGATGCCATGCGTCCGCATGTAAAAACCATTGCTGACGTTGCCGATACTTTTGTTTCGGCGCATCCGAACGCTGGCTTACCAAATGCCTTCGGCGGTTATGATGAAACCCCTGAACAAACCGCTGCCTTTATTAAAGAATTTGCAGAAAGTGGCTTGATTAACATCACTGGCGGCTGCTGCGGTACAACGCCGGATCACATCCGTGCTATTGCCAATGCCGTAAAAGACATTAAGCCACGCCAAGTGCCAGAAACTAAGCCTGCTTGCCGTTTAAGCGGTTTAGAGCCGTTCAACATTACAGAAGATTCGCTGTTTGTAAACGTCGGTGAACGTACCAACGTGACAGGTTCTAAAAAAATTCCTACGTTTAATCCGTGAAGAAAACTTTGCCGAAGCTTTAGAAGTTGCACAGCAGCAAGTTGAAGCCGGTGCTCAGATTATCGACATCAATATGGATGAAGGCATGCTGGATTCAGAAGGCGCAATGGTGCACTTCCTGAATCTTGTAGCCTCTGAACCTGAAATTTCACGTGTGCCGATCATGATTGACTCATCTAAATGGGAAATCATTGAAGCGGGCTTAAAATGTGTACAAGGTAAAGCAGTTGTTAACTCGATTTCCTTAAAAGAAGGCTATGACGAGTTCGTTGCAAAAGCGCGTTTGTGCCGTCAGTATGGCGCTGCGGTGATTGTGATGGCATTTGATGAAAATGGTCAGGCCGACACTGCTGCACGTAAAAAAGAAATCTGTAAACGTTCTTATGATGTATTGGTCAATGAAGTGGGCTTCCCTGCTGAAGACATCATTTTTGACCCTAACGTGTTTGCCGTGGCAACAGGTATCGAAGAACACAACAACTATGCTGTGGACTTTATTGAAGCAACAGGCTGGATCAAGCAAAACTTACCACATGCGATGATTTCAGGCGGTGTGTCTAACGTATCGTTCTCTTTCCGCGGTAACGAGCCTGTACGTGAAGCGATTCACTCAGTGTTCTTGTACCATGCCATCAAGCAAGGCATGACCATGGGTATCGTCAACGCAGGTCAAATGGCGATTTATGATGATATTGATGCTGAACTGAAAGCTGCGGTTGAAGATGTGATCTTGAACCAAAACCAAGGTGAAAGCCATCAAGAAGCTACAGAAAAGCTGCTTGAAGTTGCTGAGAAATACCGTGGTCAAGGCGCTGCGCAAAAACAAGTGGAAAACTTGGAATGGCGTGAGCTTCCCGTAGAAAAGCGCCTTGAGCATGCTTTAGTGAAAGGTATCACCACCTTTATTGATGAAGATACTGAAGAAGCACGCCTGAAAGCTAAACGTCCACTCGATGTGATTGAAGGTCCGCTGATGGACGGCATGAATGTGGTGGGTGATTTGTTCGGTTCAGGCAAAATGTTCCTGCCGCAAGTGGTGAAATCTGCACGTGTCATGAAGCAAGCCGTAGCTTGGCTCAACCCATTCATTGAAGCGGAAAAAACAGCTGGCCAATCTAAGGGTAAAGTCCTGATGGCGACTGTTAAGGGCGATGTGCATGACATCGGTAAAAATATCGTAGGCGTGGTGTTAGGCTGTAACGGCTATGACATCATCGACCTTGGCGTGATGGTGCCTTGCGAGAAGATTCTGCAAACTGCCATTGATGAGAAAGTCGACATTATTGGTCTATCTGGCCTGATTACGCCGTCACTGGATGAAATGGTTTTTGTTGCGAAAGAAATGCAGCGCAAAGGCTTTAATGTTCCATTGATGATTGGCGGTGCAACCACTTCTAAAGCGCATACGGCAGTGAAAATTGATCCACAATATTCAAACGATGCAGTCATTTATGTTGCCGATGCATCTCGTGCGGTGGGTGTTGCAACAACTTTACTTTCTAAGGAAATGAAGCCAAAGTTTGTAGCAGAAACCCGTGCTGAATATGAAAAAGTCCGTGAGCGTATTGCTAACAAACAGCCGAAAGCAGCCAAACTGACGTATGCTGAATCGGTTGAAAATGGCTTAAAAATTGACTTTGCAGCCAATGCGCCTGTGAAGCCAAACTTTATTGGTACGCAAACGCTGACCAATTATCCATTGGAAACATTAGTTGAATACTTTGACTGGACACCGTTCTTCATTTCTTGGAGTTTGGCAGGTAAATTCCCTGCTATCTTAACTGATCAAGTTGTAGGTGAAGCAGCAACTGACTTGTATGAACAAGCACAGACCATGCTAAAAGACATCATCGACAACAAACGTTTTGATGCTCGTGCTGTGTTTGGTATTTACCCTGCAAACCGTTCAGCAGCGGATTCGGTTGAAGTGTATAGCGAAGATGGTCAATCGGTTACGCATACCTTCCATCACATTCGTCAACAGTCTGATAAAGTGACAGGTAAACCAAACTTGTCATTAGCGGACTTTATTGCGCCTAAAGGTGTCGCAGAAGACTACTTGGGCGGTTTCACTGTATCGATCTTTGGTGCAGAAGAAATGGCCAATGAGTACAAAGCTAAAGGCGATGACTACTCTGCAATTCTTGCACAATCTTTAGGTGACCGTTTTGCGGAAGCGTTTGCGGAGCATTTGCATGAGCGCATCCGTAAAGAGTTCTGGGGTAACCAAGCGTCTGAAACCTTAAGTAATGAAGAATTGATTAAAGAGAAGTATGTGGGCATCCGTCCTGCACCGGGCTACCCTGCTTGTCCTGAGCATTCTGAAAAAGCGCCATTGTTTGACTGGTTAGGTTCTACCGACAAGATTGGTACGCAATTGACTTCTAGTTTTGCAATGTGGCCGCCTTCATCTGTCAGCGGTTTCTACTATGCAAACCCTGAAAGCCAATACTTTAACGTGGGTAAAATCGCAGGCGATCAGCTTGAGGATTATGCGAAACGTAAAGGCTGGACTTTAGATGAAGCGAAGCGTTGGTTAGCGCCAAATTTAGATGATTCTGTTCAGTAATTAGTTTGAAAAAATCCCCTCGAATGAGGGGATTTTTTAAAATAGTATTTTATATAAGCTAGATTTTTCTAATATTCGCAACTCTTGGATTCTCACACACATAAACATACAGAATAGTGCAATAGTCAAAATAATAAAGTCCCATACAATCCAATTCAAAATACTAAGCAGATCTCCTTTTTCAAATAGGTTATTAAATTTGACGATCATTTTATTAAAATTTAAAAATTGCCAAGATACATAACTAAAAAATAGGCTATAGATAAGAAAAAATGATACCGAGAAAAGGTTGAGTTTTACTTTATTAATTTTTACATCTGAATAATCTGAAGAAACCTTTAAATAAAACCTATATTTAGTAACTAGATACGCTTTTTGTTCTAACTTTTCATCATAGAAAAAGAGATCTACAATTTTCGCCTTTACGCCCTTCATATTAAGTAAACTTTCAGCAGCTCTATCTCGATAAATTTCGCGAATCTCATAATTTCTATAAAATTTCATCTCATATTCTTCCAGCGAATTATTAAATTCACGGACATGGTTCGACCTATGTTTACTTATAGAAATTACAGCAGCTAACAATGCACAAAAACCTGCAATAATTGCAGCAATAATTGTCACCATTCAAATTTCTCACTTCTTTGTTTTTCTCTCGCTATATCTTGTTTAGCCTGTTTATCAATAGCAACTAACCACTCTTTTTCTTTAGAAACAATAAGTGATTCAAGTTCAGGAAAGAACGGTATTATTTTATCTTTCAAAGAACTAATATACAGCAACCTAGTTTGCATAGCTTGCGACCAAGAGCCTGAAAAAACACCTCTCATTCTCAATATATGATTTTCAAAAAGTATATTTATAAGCTTAGACTTATGATTACTCATATTAATTAAAATGATCAATAAGTTTTTCCAAACAATATTATCTCCATTTCCCTCACTAACTAACTCTCTTCTGCTATCCACATATAGCATTGCATTTTCCACCCAAAAATTTATTTTTTCTTGATCTGTACCAATCCAATCAAGCACCTCTTTTTCATCTGCATAAGCCAGTACTTTGTCTACGTCATTCTGATAAAATTTGGACATAAAATTTTGATCTTCAACAAAATCAGTAATAAATTTGCCCGTATTATTTTCGATCAGCATTTTTAATAATTTAAATTTTTTATCTTCTCGACGAAATGAAATATAAGATTCAACACTAAAAAACTCTTTAACATCATTAAATATTTTAGCTTGGTAAAACTCGCCACAATCTAGTAAAACAAGTAAAGTATCTTCGAAGTAATTGAAAGCATCCTGAGAACTTACAAATTCAGAGACATAGTTTAATAAAATAGGTTGATATTTTACCGATAATTTATTTTGCAAATGGCATTCTGTCATAAGCTCATATTGAACTAACTTATGAGCATCAATGGAAATCAGGGCATCAACAACTAATTCAAATTGCTTGCTTGAGATTTTTTCATGTTTTTTTAACCAAGCTAAACTTAAAGCACGATCTAAACTAAATTTCCCTGTAACCAAAAATTCAATAAAAATTTCAAAATCTTGGTCTGTTTTACAACTATCAAATAAACTTATACCAATTATTTTATTGAATCGATCATCATTGACCAAACCTTTAACCAAAACTCTATATTGATCGATATTCTTAATTCTAAAGCCATTCAAAATTCCAACGATAAACTCAGAAGAATGTAAATTTTCATCTACACTTATCGTTTTTAAAATCTGAAGTAAATCATTTGCTAACTCAAAGGCAAATACACAACCCTCACCTAATCTTTGCAAATACTGATCACCTTGCCAACCATTTTTTGCATTAAGCAATATTTCAAAATTAGCTTTAACAATCTCTATATTCTGAAGCTCATCAGATATATAACTAATTAATTCATCATAATTATCAAATTCTGGGATTGGAATTGCATAATCTTCATTACTATCTTTAGTTAGACGATATAAATAATGATCATCTACCAACACATAGGATTTAATTAATTCTGAAATATTATTTTTCTGGGGTCTTAAGCTTTGCTCTAAAACCTCCAAATCTGACAATAATTTTGGTGCTTTAGCTTTTAGCTCATCACGATTCCATTGAATTATATTTAATAATTGTGAATGAGCCTCTGGGAAATATAGTCTCTGATTGAATCTTTCTAAATATTTTTTAGCAATATCAACTTTCCCGCATTTCCATATTACATGTTTAAGATTATTAGTAAAAACCTCTCGTGCTTTGCTAACATTTTGACTATCTAGTTCATCTAATAAACTCAGCAAAAACTCAACCCAGTCTAAGATTTCATCATGATTCTTCGGCTGATAGCCATATTCACTTAGTTGAGAACTTTCAAATGATTCTCTTATAAAAAATCCATAATCATCAAAATTGAGCGCTTTAGATAAACAATCTAAAAGGATCGACTCGTATTCCGGCTTCCTTTGTAATTGAGTCAGAACTACCTTTTTTTGCTCTAAATCAGCCATTGTTTCTGATGTATAGAGCCTAAATAATGAAGTTACTAAATCTAGAATAGAATTGTTTCTTTCACCTTCTTTTTCATCTTTAGCAAAATAAATGAGTAACTCAGACGCTTTTTTAAAATTATGTGGTTGATAAGTTAAGGATCTAACTAATCTAGAAATTTCAACAAAATGAGTATTTTCTCTAGTTAAAAAACTAGGATCAGTATTATGTTTTTGTTCTAGTAATTGTAAAATTTGATCTACCGATATATGAGTAAGTAATCTAATTTTAACCAAATCTTGTGCATCATATTCATCATTTAACAGTTTTCCCCCCAACCATTCAGTAGAAGAAAACCATAATTTCACTAATTCTTGTACCTTAGGAACATCATGTAAGTAGCTTAAACGTTTAATACAGGACATTTGCAAACGTGCAGGCATATTTTGTATAAACTCATCTAGATGCTTCGGCAAACGTCGTGAAATACATTCTTTAGCTAAATGATTAGCTAGGACATGCGGTAAAATAGCACGCCATATCCCACGCTGTTGAACAATGTCTTTAGTTTTCAGCTCTTCAATTCTTTCAATTACATCATAACTATCAACTCTTGCAAATTTCGATACACAATCCAATTCAGAATTTTCTTCACCTACGTCCTCTAAATTAAAGGAATAAACTAAAGCAAAATTTTGAGCAACTTTATATAACTCATCATCACGCTGTCCTCTCTGCCAGAAGAGCCGTTCAAATAATTCAGAACTTGTGAGTAATGCTAAGTTATCAGTACGTTCAATATTTGAGGCTATTGCTAAAGCTAATCGATAGTTACCACCTGAAAAATCAGCAATTTTCCTTGCGTTTAAATCATTAATATGTGGGTAATGATGCTCAATAACTTTTTTTATAATTTCAGGGCTATTTGGCTTTAATTTATAAACTTCTGTACTTTCCGGTAAATCATCCTGAACATCATATTCAATAGTTAATAATGCAATTTGAGTATCTTTAATTTTTTTCGTTAGACTGCCATGTGTATCTTGCCCGCAATTATCTATAATTAAAATATAGGGCTTCTGTTTCTGTATTAGCTCTTCAACAAAATGCTGAGGTTGCGGATTAGGCGAATCACCAAAGTCACAATACCAAACATTTTTGATATCTAGACTATTAACTCCAACACGATCATCGAAAAGAGCTTGAGCTAAACGAGTTTTACCTACACCTGAGAGTCCAACTAATCTTATAGACGTACCACCTACTAATAATTTTTCTCTAATCGCATTGATACCATCAATCACACTCATTTCATTTTTATTAATATCTTTAGGTAGAACAACTTTAATATCTTCATCAACTAAATATTCTGCTTCAACGTTATCCTTTGTATTTGACCAATCATCGTAGCGTTGCCAACCTTCAAGCTTTTGCTGTGTAAAGAAGTATTTAGCTAAATCGCTATGCTCTAAGCACACAAATTCAGATTCAAAAAATGATGCTTCTCGCCATTCAAGCTCAATCATTAATTCTTTAGCTTTAGCGTTAATATCTAATAATGCCTGTGGAGACATCATTTTTTGCTCGGCTCTATTGTATGCTTCACCCCAAAACTGATTTGTATATACCAATATTTTTGTTAGCGAGGGATGATCTCTTTTAGCTTTCTCTAACATTTCTAAAAAGTCATCTTTATGACTAGAAAGTTTTGTAAAGTAAAACTTCGCTTGAAAGCCTATAACCTCATCACTTCTTTCGATTGGATTTTTTTCAATACCTGACTGATTCTTAAATCCAAACCATCCCTTGGGTAAATCAAATTCGCGACAAAACAATAAATAAGCAAACCATTCAAACGTCATCTGTTGATTATTTGAAAATTTTGCTGAAAAGACTTCCCAATTTGGTTGGATCATTAATTTTTATCCATTTAATTTATAAAGACAAATTAAGTCAAAAATTCATTTTTTACAAATCACTCTCACCCCAGCCCTCTCCCACGGGGAGAGGGAGCATTCATTACGAATTCAACCCCATCATATATTTAATAATGGATATTCCCTCTCCTTTTAGGAGAGGGTTAGGGAGAGGTCAATTAATCATGCTAATACAGCAAACTGCACCTGATTCCGCCCATTTTCTTTCGATTTATATAGAGCCTGATCCGCCAAACGCGTCACTTCATCCATGCTCATACCGTCTTGCGCAGTAGCAACACCAAAACTCGCAGTTACTTTCAAAACACTTTGATTTGGCAGAGTGATCTCCAATGCTTCAATAGCCTGACGGCAGCGTTCCGCAATTTCTAAAGCCTTTGACAAGTCCTGATCGGCAAGTACCAAGGAAAATTCCTCCCCGCCAAAACGGCCAACCTTATCTTGCTCACGGACTGCATGTCTGAGCACATGGGCAACTTGGCGCAATACTAAGTCACCCGCTTCATGCCCATAACTATCATTAATTTTTTTAAAATGATCTAAATCCAAAAGAATCATCGAATATTTTTGGAAATTCTTTTGATGTCTTTTATTCACAAATTCAGATAAATAACGACGGTTATATACTCCCGTTAAACCATCAATTCGGCTCAAAATTTCAATCTTCTGATCTCGATTACGCCACTGACGCAGCAATATTTCAAAAAATAATGCTGAAGTAATTAATATCGGTGAGTAAAGGATCAACATACTTTTAAGCCAAAAACTATTGCTGTACAAATCACTTTGATTTAGCTGATCACTAAATAAAGGCGCATAAGCCAATGAACCAATGGCGGTGAAATAACACATCGCCCCAAAAACCAAAGTCACAATCACCATAATGCTATAAATGACTTTGGGTTTATAAAATACAAAACCAATCAGCAAAATATTCAAAATTCCGCCCATAGATGCAGGGCTATAAAGGCCAACACTTTTGGCTGAATACAGCAGCAGTAGCCCAAAAAATAGTGGAATAAACCAGCCCATAACATGACGGAACTTCGCATTTTGCTTAAATGCTAAAGCAAGTAAAAGTACAAAGGCGGTTAAAAATATCTGACACCATGTGGTAAAAATACGCTCATCATGATAGCTCTGACTAAACCAAATTTGGTTTGCAGACTCGTAATTCACCACATACCAACCCAAATGCCCAAGCAAGATCAGCAGCGCAAATACAAGTAAAAGTATGCCCTTATTAAAATCTGGCCAGTAAATGAATACATCGTCTGTCTCAAATAAATGAAATTTCAAAGACTTAAAATTTTCACTTATTTTATTTTTTATTCTTAGCATTTTGCCCATATATATTTATAAATCAAAAAATTAAATGGTTTTCACAACTGATATCCTTTTATTCAGATTTAAGGATTCCTTTTCTTTATAGCACCATTAAGATTGCTGATCTGCAAAACTTTAGACCACTTTTAAACAAATTATTTAAGCGCTTTGTAAATTTGAGATTTTCCCTGTCTGATGTTGCAAGTCTTTATTTTTAGAATGTCATTCAATATAAAAACTCAACCTTTAATCAAAAAATTGCTTTTTTACACTTTTATGTCAGCAAACATTATGTTTTTCGATAATAATAAACTTTTTACATTCTCCCCTATAAATACAGATTGGTACATCCATGAAAAAACTCATGAACGGTGCAGAAAACATCGTAATTGAAATGTGCAAAGGCTTTGTTCTTGCGCATCCTGAACTCGCATTTAACGAGTCACACAAAATCATTTCACGTAAAGAAAAACACAACAACGTGGCATTGATCAGTGGCGGTGGTAGCGGTCACGAACCTGCCCATGCAGGTTTTGTCGGTACAGGCATGTTAGACGCTGCCGTATGTGGCGATGTGTTTGCATCTCCTTCGCAAATTCAGGTCTATAAAGCCTTACAGCAAGTCGCAACTGACAAAGGCGTGTTGATGATCATCAAAAATTATTCTGGCGATATGATGAATTTCCAGAATGGTGCAGCCCTCGCAACTGAAGACGGCATCAAAGTTGACTATGTGAAAGTGGCAGATGACATTGCGGTTAAAGACAGCCTATATACAGTCGGTCGGCGTGGTGTTGCAGGTACAGTATTTGTACATAAGATTGCAGGCGCAGCGGCATCAAAAGGTTTAGAACTTGCAGACGTAAAAGCGATTGCTCAAAAAGCTGCGGACAACGTCATTAGCCTTGGTTTTGCCTATAGCTCTTGTACCGTTCCTGCCAAAGGCACACCAACCTTTACTTTGGCTGATGATGAAATGGAATATGGCGTCGGCATTCATGGTGAACCAGGCATCCGCCGTGAAAAAATCTTGCCTTCTAAAAAAATGGCACAGCGCATCGTAGATGATTTATTCCTCGACCGCCCTGACATGAAAGAAGTTGCAGTCTTGGTCAATGGCTTTGGTAGCACACCGCTGCAAGAGTTGTATGTCTTTAACCATGATGTATGCGAACACCTTGCACGTAAAGGCATCAAAATTTACCGCACATTTGTCGGCAACTATATGACCAGTATCGACATGAATGGTGCATCTGTGTCCTTGCTTGCTGTCGATGATGAATTGAAAACTTACCTCGATGCAGCAGCCAACACCCCTGCATTTAAAATGGATGGTTCAGCAGCACAACCTTTAACTTTCGCAACTAAAGATGCTGCCACCGAAGCTGTGGTAAATACCCAAGTTGAAACACAGCCTGAACATGCGGTGATTAGCAATGAACAATTCACCATCGAAAACATGCGCTATGTGGTCGATGTCATGTCTGCCTGTATCATTAGAAATGAAGTGCCATTCTGTGAACTAGACGCGCATGCAGGTGACGGCGACTTCGGTATGAGCGTGGCGAAAGGCTTTAAGCAATTAAAACGTGAATGGCAAAGTCTGATTCAAGCGCAGCAGATGGATGAATTCATGCTGAACTGCTCAATGATCATTATGGAACACTGTGGCGGTGCATCTGGCCCAATCTGGGGTTCAGCATTCCGTGCAGCAGCGAAATCAATTCAAGGCAAAACTGCTTTGAGCGTTTCAGACTTTGCCGAGATGCTGCAAGCAGCGGTCAAAGGCATTCAAACTACAGGTGAGCGTTCATTTGGACGCGGCGCAGTGGTGGGTGATAAAACCCTGATTGATGCACTTGTGCCATGCGCAGATTCTTGGTCTGCCCATACAGATAAAACCTTTAAAGAAAACTTTGTACTTGGTGCAAAAGCGGCGGTTCAAGGCGCTGAAAATACCAAAGAGATTGTAGCGTGTATGGGACGTGCGGGAACTGTAGGCGACCGTAGTCTTGGCTATCCAGATGCTGGCGCACATGGTTTAGGTGTAATCTTTACGAATATTGCAGAACATATTAAATAACTGAACATCTTTAAAAATTGCCAGACCACATCAAAAGCATCGATTCGTCGGTGCTTTTTTTATGGCTATTTTAAAGCACTTTTTTTCATCAAATATCTCATTCATACAATACCTTTAGTATGAAATCCTTTTTCGAATAGTGCTTAAAAATTAACACAATTGAGCTGCTTTATCGCCCAGCGCTTTGCTAAGTTAAAAACACATAACGATAAAAAAGGATGAGACATGGATTTCACTCAAATTTTCATCCATGACACTACATGGACTTTTGCTGCCGAAGTGATTTTGCGTAGCGTCATTATGTTCGTTTTAATCATCGTATTCTTACGCCTAACAGGCAAACGCGGCGTGCGTCAGTTATCCATCTTTGAAGTTGCCATCCTCCTTGCTTTGGGTTCAATTGCAGGAGACCCGATGTTTGAAGAGGAACTCCCCCTCTTACAAGCGCTCATTGTGATGACGGTAGTGATTGGTTTATACCGCGTAATCACTTGGCTAATGATGAAATACCAGCCCTTTGAAGATTTAATTGAAGGTAAAGCCCTCTACATTGTGGAAGATGGTGAATTGGTCTTAGAAAAGATTAAACAAGGTAAAATGTCACATGATGAATTCTTCTCTGAAATGCGTCAGCAAAATGTGGAGCATCTTGGACAAGTTCGAGTTGGTTTATTAGAAAGTGATGGAAAATTTAGTATTTTGTTTTATCCACCTGAGCAGGTACGTTATGGACTGCCACTATTTCCGAAACCCTATAAAGCGGTTCGAGATATCAAAATGCATCAGCTGTATGCCTGCACACATTGCGGTAAAACTATGTATATCCACGGCGCACAGGATGTTTGCCCACGATGTGGATGCTGTGACTGGGCTGAAGCGATTAATACACAGCGTTTAGCTTAAGCATTCAAGGCTAAAACTTTAAAATTCTGTGCCGCTTCAATTAAATACGTCATCAAAATACAGTAAGATCCAACGACCATCACCACAGACCCACCCTTGAATGTTTTATTCGCCATCTAAAAGTGCAGCAGCAGAGATTTCATTGGTTAATATCTGTGCATCATTTCAGTTCAGGCAAGACATCCAGCTTTCATCTTTTGAAGACCACAAGATGCTCAGACAGACTCCCAAAAATGTATCATTCGTCAATTTTCAGTTCCATTATCGCGCTAACATCTATCAATCAGTTGACATCCTCATCCCCTTAAAAGAGGGTGATTCCTACAGCTAGACGCTTATGCCCAAGCGCAAGAATGTTTAGAGCTGAGTTTATATCTCGATCATGAGCTGTACGACAGCTCATGCACTCCCATTCTCTTATTCCAAGATCTGTCCTA
>NZ_LQXP01000008.1:0-102559 GCF_003268405.1 Acinetobacter sp. CFCC 11171
TGGAATAACATCTCTTCATCACACTTCTTACATTCCAACATTACCCCTAACTTTTCTTTCCGTCCTTGCTCAGTGATAACCCAAGGACGGTTTTGCCATGGAGGATCATGGCGGACATGCTGTGTATGACCACAAGCTAAAATGGCATACCAATGATTTTCATCATCCAAGGCAAAATCAACAATGGCTTGCTGCATATTAAACACCTATCTAAATTAAAATGATGCTGAAAAGGGAAAAGAGTTCATGTTGAGCAATCACAACGGCTTGAATATCGAATTGCAAAATAGACTGTGAAATTTGGTTTATTTCTGGCGCACGCTTAGGCCGCGACAATTCTATTTTTCCCGCCATGTTTAGCTTTATACAGCGCTAGATCAGCACGTTGAATTGTATCTTCGTAGGTGCAATCTTCAGGCATGATGGTTGTCACTCCTATGCTCACGGTGACATGCGCGTTATCTATTGAAAACCGACTTAATTCTTTTCTGGAATGTTCATGAATCCGTTTGGCAAACTGGATGGCCTGCTCGCAGCCCGTGTTGGGCAAGGCGACCACAAACTCATCTCCACCTAAGCGGCAGGCGCAATCGGTCTTACGCAGCGTTAAACGAAGAATATCTGCGACTGCTCGGATTGCCTCATCACCAACATGATGACCTTTACTGTCGTTGATTTTTTTGAGGTTATCAAGATCGAACATCAAGATCGAGGTCTGTATGGAATGCCGTAGGTATGACTCATAATGTAATGCTAAGTCATGCTCTAATTTTCTTCGGTTGAAAAGACCGGTTAACTGATCCGTATGGCTGAGTTCCTTCAGCTTGATTTCCAAGTTGTGACGCGTTGAAATATTACTTGCGACCCAAAGTACAACGTCTTCTTCATCTACTGAAAAACTAAGGGCTTGGATGCGCACCTCAAACCAAATGGGCTCTTCAGGACCATAATCGGGCAGACCTTTTACATCCCTATTGCTCAGTTCATACTCTTCGATGAGTAGATTTCCTGACGCTAGAGCTTGGTCGATCAGTTGCATAAACAAGTTGGCTTTATCTGGCTTGATCACATCTGAAATATAGGTACCAACAAGACCGGAACCATCGTGGTAATAGCGATTATCGCGCCCACCAAAAACCGCAACGTATTTTCCACTACGCGATATGACAAAAGCAGGGTCTGGCAAAGCATCAAGAATGATAGCCATCTGCCCAATGTTAATCATTAATTAATTCTATTTCTTTATTTACAATAATTAACACAATAGCTAAAAAAATAAAAAGCACGTGTTTTTTCACCAAAAATAGTGATGAGTGAGATGTAGGTGTGATGAATATCTGTCTCAATTGTTTGGCATCTATTTACGCAGGCCTAACACCATAATGCTTTCACGGCTTATTTCCGTTATAGAGATAAGGCAGATGATAGAAATGTTTTGAATTATCGCCTGCATCACACGAATCCATACATACACATGCAAAATCAGAATAAACAAAAGAAAAATCTCGGCTATACTCGTTCATAAATTGATAATGAACAGAGCACTGAATAATGCGTGTACTTGTTGTGATGGATCCCATCGAAAATGTAAACCTAAAAAAAGATACCTCAATGGCGATGTTATGGGCAGCAGCACGTCGTGGACATGAGCTAGGCTATGCATTACAGCAAGATTTATATATCGATCAAGGCAAAGCCTTTGGTTTGATTTCACCGCTAAAAGTTTTTGAAAACTACAACCACTATTACGAACTCGGCGAAAAACAAAAAGAATCAATTGCTGCTTATGACGTGGTTTTGATGCGTAAAGATCCGCCGTTTGATATGAACTTTGTCTACACCACCTATATTTTGGAACAGGCTGAACGCGAAGGCGCATGGATTATTAACAAGCCACAAAGCCTACGTGACTGCAATGAAAAATTGTTCGCGACGCAATTCCCTGAACTTCAAGTACCGACCTTGGTGACTTCACAGCAAAGTCTGATTCGTGAATTTTTACAAGAACATGGCGATGTGATCGTGAAACCATTAGATGGCATGGGCGGTATGGGCATTTTCCGTTTATACCAAGATGGCGTAAACATTGGTTCAACCATTGAAATCCTGACCAATAACGGCACACAGCCGATTATGGCGCAGAGATACATCCCTGAAATTGTGGATGGCGACAAGCGCATCTTGATGATCAATGGCGAGCCCGTGCCGTATTGTTTGGCGCGTATTCCGCAAAATGGCGAAGTGCGTGGCAACTTGGCGGCAGGTGGTTTGGGCGAGGCGCGTCCATTGACCGAAAATGATAAAGCCATTGCAGCCAAAGTTGGGCCATTCCTTCGTGAAAAAGGGTTAGTGTTTGTCGGTCTGGATGTGATTGGTAATTACGTGACTGAAATTAATGTCACCAGTCCAACCTGCGTACGTGAAATTGATGCGCAATTTGGCACCTCGATTGCCGATGATTTATTCGATGTCCTTGAGGCAGGTTTAAAAGCTTAATTTTGCACTAGATTTAAAAGAGTCCTCCACGGGCTCTTTTTTTTGTCCTGCCCTCAGGGGAGGGGAGCTTAAAAAGCAAAAAAAATGTAAGTGAATGCAATTAAAGTGAAAAATTGTCTGATTTTTTTTCAATTCTCATAGATTAATAATAAAACTAGTTTAAACTTTTAAAATAGTAGAAAAAAACAATCATACGCCTGTTGAAAAAAAGTAAATTACCTTTCACGGTCATGCGTTTGTGATTACAATTGTTTGTTTAAAATCGAATATCATTAGCCTCTTTTTAGAATTGAAGAATTAGACAGTGACCGAAGTAACGCAAGTAAAGCCGAAACATGTCATGATGATGGCTGCCGGAACCGGTGGTCACGTCTTTCCAGCGCTCGCTGTTGCCAAAGAGTTGCAACAACAAGGCTGTGAAGTTTCTTGGCTCGCAACGCCAACAGGCATGGAAAATCGCCTGCTTAAAAATCATAATATTCCAATTTATCAAATCGATATCCAGGGCGTACGCGGCAATGGAGTCGTGCGTAAGCTGATGGCACCGTTTAAAATTCTCAAAGCCACTTTGAGTGCCATGCGTTATATGAAACAACTCAAAGTCGATGCTGTTGCAGGTTTTGGGGGGTATGTGGCTGGACCGGGTGGTTTGGCTGCTCGTGCATTGGGTATTCCGGTTATTATCCATGAACAAAATGCGGTGGCAGGTTTTACCAATACGCAATTATCGCGTGTGGCGAAAACGGTGTGTCAGGCATTTCCAAATACCTTTCCTGCACAAGATAAAATCGTGACCACAGGTAATCCTGTACGTAAAGAAATTACAGAAATTTTAAATCCGTCATGGCGTTACCAAGAGCGTGAAAAAGCTGGTTTGCCATTACGGGTTTTAATTGTAGGTGGCTCACTGGGCGCACGTGCCTTAAATGAATGTGTGCCGGCTGCTTTGCAGCAATTAGAACAGCCCCTCAGTGTATATCATCAGTGTGGTCAAAATAATGCTGAAAGCACATTGGCTCGTTATGCAAATGCACCTGAACATATGCAAGTTGACGTTCAGCCGTTTATTGAAGATATGGCAGCAGCCTATTCTGCAGCGGATTTGATTATCTGCCGTGCTGGTGCACTAACCGTCACTGAAATTGCGACAGCGGGTGTAGCAGCCGTCTTTGTTCCTCTGCCAAGTGCAGTGGATGACCATCAAACTGCAAATGCAGGGTTCTTGGCCAATATCAATGCTGCAAAAATTTGCCCACAAGCGGACATGACCGCAGAAAGTTTAACAGCGTTGTTGAAGCCGCTGATGAATCGCCAACGACTTATGGAAATGGCGGTTAAGGCTCGACAACAGGCACAACCCGATGCGACACAGCACGTGGTTGGTTTAATTCAAGATTTGTAAAATTCGAGTAATCTATGTCTCCATCAACGCCTGCCGATCAAGCGAAAAAGCTCATTAAAGTGCCAGAAATGCGCCGTATTAAACACATCCATTTTATTGGAATTGGTGGCGCGGGCATGTGCGGTATTGCCGAAGTATTGAAAAACCAAGGCTATAAAGTTTCAGGTTCAGATATTAAAGCGTCGAAAACCACGGCTCAGCTTGAAGAAAACGGCATTCAAGTTTTCATTGGTCATGCTGCTGAAAATATTCAAGGCGCCAATGTAATCGTGGTATCAACAGCTATTGATTCTGAAAACCCGGAAGTGAAAGCGGCGATTGAAACCCGTACACCTGTCGTGCGTCGTGCAGAAATGTTGGGTGAATTAATGCGTTACCGTCATGGTATTGCCGTTGCGGGGACGCATGGTAAAACCACGACAACCAGTCTTGTGACATGCATGTTGGCAGAAGAAAATCTGGACCCAACTTATGTCATTGGTGGTTTGTTAAATCGTACTGGTGTGAATGCTGCATTGGGTGCAAGTCGTTATATCGTGGCCGAAGCGGATGAATCAGATGCATCTTTCCTGCATTTACAGCCGATGGCAACGATTGTCACCAATATCGATGCTGACCATATGGATACCTATGGCGGTAGCTTTGATGTATTGAAAGATACCTTCGTACAATTCTTACAGCGTCTTCCATTTTACGGTTTAGCCGTGATGTGTGGTGATGATGCCAACATCCGTGAAATTATGCCGCGTATTGGTCGTCCTGTCGTGACTTATGGTTTCAATGAAGACAATGACATTCGTGCTGTTGATGTGGCTCAAGAAGGCATGCAATCACACTTTACCGTTTTGCGTAAAGACCGTGAGCCGTTACGTTTAACCATTAACTTGCCGGGTCTTCATAATATCTTAAATGCCTTGGCAGCGATTGGTATTGCAACGGATGAAGGTGTTTCTGATGCTGCGATTGCGCGTGCCTTAGAAAGCTTCAGTGGCGTAGGTCGTCGTTTCCAAGTACAAGGCGAATTTGAAGTTGAAGATGGCTTGGTGAAATTGGTCGATGACTATGGTCACCATCCAAAAGAAGTGGAAGCGACCATTAAAGCAGCACGGGCAAGTCATCCAGATCGTCGTTTGGTGATGATGTTCCAGCCACATCGTTTTAGTCGTACGCGTGACTGTTTTGATGACTTCGTCGATGTCTTGTCTCAAGTCGATCAACTGTTGTTATTAGAAGTTTATCCTGCAGGTGAAAAACCAATTGTAGGTGCGGATAGTCGTGCGTTGGCTCGAAGCATTCGTCTACGTGGTGAAGTTGAGCCGATTCTCATCGATCCAGTAGAAGGCAACTTACAAGCAGTAATGAAAAAAGTGTTACAAGCAAATGACTTGTTATTAACACAGGGCGCAGGTAATGTTGGAGCAATCTCAATCGAACTTGCTCAAAACAATCTCTATGTAAAATGATCACCGCTGGGTGATCCAAAGTTTGTTTAGACCGTAGATAAAAGTTTAAGGATATAAACGTGTCAAATGCTTCAAAATTCGGCAAAGTTGCCGTGTTATTAGGTGGGAAATCTGCCGAACGTGAGGTTTCTCTCGATAGTGGTAAAGCTGTACTTGAAGCATTGGTGCGTTCGGGTGTAAATGCCGAAGCATTCGATCCGCAGCAACGCAGTGTGACTGAGTTGGTGGCTTATGACCGTGCATTTATCGTACTTCATGGCCGTGGTGGTGAAGATGGTCAAATTCAGGGTACTTTGGAATGGTTAAACATTCCGTACACTGGAACGGGCGTTCAAGGCTCGGCGATTGGTATGGATAAAGTCAAAACTAAACAAGTTTGGCAAGGTTCAGAACTACCGACAGCACCTTATCGTATTGTCAGCAAAGACTCAGATTTACAAGAAATTGTAGATTCAATTGGTTTGCCATTTATCATCAAGCCCGTGCATGAAGGCTCAAGCATTGGTATGAGCAAAGTTGAAAAAATTGAAGACTTTGCAACAGCAATTGCAAAAGCGACCCAGCATGATGCAGTCGTGATGGCTGAAAAATGGATTACCGGACGTGAATTTACCATTGTGATTTTAAATGGTCAGGCTTTACCGGTGATTCGTTTAGAACCGCCTGCAGATGTGGCTTTTTACGATTATGAAGCGAAATATAACCGTAACGATGTGCAATATGGTATTCCATGTGGCTTGACTGAAGATGAAGAAAAGCGTCTACAAGCTTTATCTTTACGCGCTTTCCAAGCGGTAGGTGCGAGTGGTTGGGGCCGTATTGACGCGATGCAAGATGCAGAAGGAAACTTCTGGTTACTTGAGGTAAATACCGTGCCGGGTATGACCAGTCATTCTCTAGTGCCTAAAGCTGCTAATGCTATAGGCTATAGTTTTGATGATCTTTGTGTTGCAATTTTGGAACAAACCCTAACAGGTGCGGCACACTAAATTATGGCTCAACTTCCTGCGTCAATGCGCCGTAAACGTGCAGCAACGACATCGATACATGACAAACCACCGACACGTAAGGAAAAGCTTACCAATGTGGGTGGATGGCTGTTGTTGTTTATTGCATGTGTGGTCTTGATTGCTGGGATTTGGGGGCTATATAAAGTCATGACGGATGCACGTGTGGCTGAACTTGATGTGGTGGGTGTGCGGAGCGCCCAAGAAAAACAACAAGTCATATCATACGTTTCACCGATGATGACTGAAAACTATTTTACCTCTGATTTACGTGTCATTCGTGACCGTACTTTAGAAATCTCTTGGGTCGATCGCGTGGTGGTATCGCGTGCTTGGCCAAATGCAATTCGTGTACGGGTGATGCCGCGTCAAGCGATTGCACGTTGGGGAACTGGGCGATTGTTAAGCGACAGTGGTGATGTATTTGCCGAATTAACCCCGACCAATCATCAGAATTTACCGTTATTGCATGGGCCGACGAGTCAGTCCAAAATGATGATGCGTCGCTATAATGAAATTAATCAACTATTTATACCTGTTGGTATTCGTTTAAAAGAATTATATTTAACCGAACGAATGACTTGGTTTATGCAGTTTGATTCAGGCTTACGCGTAATTGTCGATCAGGATCAGACCATGAGTAAGTTGCAGCGTTTAAGTTATCTCGCACACAGTGACTTAAAACCTGTTTGGCCACGAATTTCTGCCATCGATTTGCGCTACCGAAATGGTTTAGCGATTCAATGGAAAAACTCTGTGCCAGCAAAGTCGGTAAATGGTCAGTTTGTTGTAACCAGTGATGACATAGGCATTGCGAATGCAGCGCCTGTAAAGCCATAATGATCGGCTTTATAAGTAGAGGCTTTAAGCCATAAATTAAACAAACATGTGAATGGTAGTAGTAAATAATGAATGAAGCTGTTCCCTCGGTTGTTGCGATTGACATTGGGACACACAAAGTTTCAGTTTTGATTGGTAAGGTACACGCGCCAGACAATATCCAAGTGGTAGGGATGGCGACCGCTCGTAACCGCGGCATGAATAAAGGGAAAATTGTCAGTCTCGATAAAGTTGTTACCGCAATTAAAAATGCAGTGCAGGAAGCGGAAGATATGGCGGAATGTCGTGTACATTCTGCGTGGATTTCCATTCCAAGTGCTGAACTAAAAAGTTTTTATGCCTCTGGTCGCACTCCAATTGAAAATAATGACCATGCGATTACCACCAATGAAGTGGTGCGTGCATTAGAACTGGCCAAAGCCAGTCATTTAACGTCTGACCATTATTTGGTGAGTGCTGTACCTTTAGGTTTTGAACTAGATGATGAACCTGAATGGGTGTTAAACCCGATTCGCATGTCAGCACGGAGTATGACAGGACATTATCATTTGATGATGTTGCCCATCAGCACCATGCAGAATTTGGATCGCGCATTAAAAGGTGCCAATATTGGTGTTGAACGCATGGTCATTTCATCATTAGCAACAGCTGAAGCCAGTTTGCTTAAAGATGAAAAAGAATATGGTGTGTGCTTGGTTGATATTGGTGCTGGTACGACCAACATTGCGGTGTATTTAGATGGTCGCTTGGCGATGACACACACCTTGCAACGTGGCGGTGAGCATGTAACACGTGATATTGCTGCTGTATTGCAAACCACAACAGAAGAAGCTGAACGCATTAAGCTGTTGTATGGTTGTGTTGATCTGAAAGTTGTTAAACCTGAAAGTATGATTCAGTTCCAAGGTATTGATGGTCCACAAACCATTAGCCGTATTGAACTGACCGAAATCATTATTGCGCGCTATGAAGAAATCTTTAATCAAGTGCGTAATGAGTTGGTCGATCATGGTGCGATTCATGGGTTATACCATGGTGTTGTACTCACAGGTGATGCCTGCCAAATTGAAGGGATGGTGACATTTGCGCGTCGGATGTTAGGTGTTTCTGCACATTTAGGTAACCCACCTATGCAAGTGTATGCTGATGATCAACAGCAAGCCGCTTTACGTCGTTCACAATACGCGACTGCCGCAGGTCTGTTAATTTTCAGTCAAAGTGAAACACAAGATACGATCGTTGAGCCAGAAGATACGGAAAAACTTTCAGTATTGAATCGGGTAAAACGTGCATGGTCGGGCTTCAATGACACCTTGAAGTCGATCTTTTAAGTTGAAATATTTGGGAATATTGTTGGGAAGTTGTACGGATTATTGCTTGTACTTGACAAGCTGGAACTTGGACAGCATTCTAAAAAACAATTTTTATTAAGATCAAGGCAGTATACGGGCTGAAGTGTCTGCCAATTATGGATTAGGAATTTTTTAGGCATGGCCTCATTTGAATTTTTAGAAGATGATCAAAGCGACAGCAACGGTCAAGCCCGTTTCACAGTATTCGGTGTAGGTGGTGCTGGCGGCAACGCTGTGCAACATATGTTGGAATCAGATATCGAAGGTGTAAAATTTGTTTGTGCCAATACAGACAAACAAGCACTCGACCGCATGAATGCACAATTTAAAATCCAACTCGGCGAGCAAAGTACGCGTGGTTTGGGTGCAGGTGCAAATCCACAAGTGGGTCAAACTGCTGCTGAAGAAAGCCGTGAGTTGATTCGCCAACACCTTGAAGGTACGGACATGGTGTTCGTGACTGCAGGTATGGGTGGTGGTACAGGTACCGGTGCTGCGCCAGTTGTTGCTGAAATTGCCAAAGAAATGGGTATCTTAACTGTAGGTGTGGTGACGACTCCGTTTAACTTTGAAGGTAAACGTCGTCAGCAATCTGCTGAGAAAGGTATTGAAGCACTTGAGCAACATGTTGATTCTCTGATTATTATTCCGAACCAACGTCTACTTAAAGTATTCCGCGATATTTCAATGAAAGATGCTTATAAAAAGGCAGACGATGTATTGTTAAATGCGGTACGTAGTATCTTTGATCTTGTCGTGCGTCCGGGTCATATCAACCTTGACTTCGCCGATTTGAAAACTGCCATGAGTACACGTGGTTATGCAATGATGGGTGCAGGTTCTGGTCGTGGTGAAAACCGTGCGCGTCAAGCTGCTGAACAAGCGATCCGTAGCCCATTGTTAGATAACGTGACCATCATGAATGCAAAAGGCATTTTGATTAACGTTACAGGTGGCGATGACGTAACCTTCGGTGAAATTGAAGAAATCACTGATGTGGTGAACCAAATTGTGGATCTTGATGAAGGTCAAGTGTTCTACGGTACGGTATTTGATCCAGATGCACGTGATGAAATTAGCGTAACGGTGATCGCAACGGGTTTAACTCGTAATTCTGCCGATTCTGCTGAGCCAGTGAAACGCCCTGTCTCACAAGCAACGCGTACAGTCGCTTCTGCACAAGTACCTGTAGATGAAGATGATGTGCCAGCGATTCAACGTCAGCACAATGAAGCAGCAGCTCCAGCTGCAGCAGCGGCGTCAGCATCCAATTCACGCCCTACGCCAATGAGTATTCAAGACTATTTGAAAAATCAGCAACGTAAATAACATAAATTCAATGACTTAAATGTCTATTGATTACAAAAGGTAGCTGATCAGCTACCTTTTTGTTTTTTATCAATGGCTAAATATGCTAACGTATAGCGGTTTTGTGAACTGATGATAGAAGACACATGTTGAAACAACGTACCCTGAAACGCATCGTGAAAGCGAGTGGCATCGGACTGCATAGTGGGCAAAAAGTGATGATAAACTTTGTACCACATCATGCCGATGGGGGGATTGTGTTTCGTCGTATCGACTTAAATCCACCGATTGATATTCCAGCCGATGCTATGCTGATTCAAGAAGCATTCATGTGTTCTAACTTAGTACAAGAAAATGCCAAGGTGGGCACAATTGAGCACATTATGAGTGCGATTGCTGGTTTAGGGATTGATAACCTGATCGTGGAAGTGTCGGCGTCTGAAGTGCCCATTATGGATGGGAGTGCCGGCCCGTTCATTTATTTGCTTATGCAAGGTGAACTACAAGAACAAAATGCACCTAAAAAATTCATAAAAATACGCAAACCTGTCGAAGCACTGATCGATGATAAACGTGCTGCCTTCCAACCCCATGACGGTTTCCAATTAAATTTTACGATTGATTTTGACCATCCTGCATTTAAGAAAGAATTTCAGTCGGCAACAATCGACTTTTCAACCGAAACATTTGTCTATGAAGTTAGTGAAGCGCGGACTTTTGGCTTTATGAAAGATTTAGATTACCTCAAAGCTAATAATTTGGCTTTAGGGGCGAGTCTCGAAAATGCCATTGGTGTAGATGACAATGGTGTGGTCAATGAAGAGGGCTTACGCTTCTCGGATGAGTTTGTTCGTCACAAAATATTAGATGCTGTGGGTGATTTATACTTGCTCGGTCATCAAATTATTGCGAAATATGATGCCTATAAGTCAGGTCATGCATTAAATAATCAGTTATTACGCAATGTCAAAAGTGATCCAGACAGCTATGAAATTGTAACATTTGATGACATTAAAGATTGCCCAATTAGTTATGTGAATGTGACATAAGTCATTGTCTTATAATAGTGATGTTATATTGTATCATTTGTAAGTGTTAAGTCTGTCACAATCTGAATATTCAAATTTGTCTGTTACAACTCGGTGGTTACTTTTTATTGCTTGCCAAACGCAGCATTGCTTGGCTAAGCTTAGGGTCGCTCACAAAGTCAGCAGCATTACGGAGTAAATCCTGAGTTTCTGTACTGAGGGTTCTTGAAATTTTTTCAGGGGAATGGGGCGTTGGAGACGGAGTTCTCAGACGAACTTGAATCTTGTGTAAATCCTTGAATTCGTATATTTGTGATAACTGTGCAATATATTGCTTTTGTAAATAGGCCAACTGACTTATCAGTGCCTGATTTTCACCAGTTAATATAAGTACACCGTTTATATAACAAACGACTTGCCATTGATCCGGTTGGGGTAATAGCGGTTGGACAATTTTCGTAAGCTTCTGCCATGCAGCAACTTGCGTTGAGAGAAACGAAAAGTTTCCTGTTTTTATGTGTTTTCTTGTTGGTTGAAAGACGTTGACAGGTTCTGACATACATATTTCCTACATGTTTATGTCTTAATCTTATGCGCTCCTTTTGGCTGATATCAAGGACGAAATCACACAAGGAACAAAAGAGAACAGTTTATAGAGGTTTTTTATGCATTTACGACGTATTTTATTGGCGTTTTCATTGGCTGCTTCGGCCGCTTCAGTCGCTTTTGCAGATTTAGTTGAATTAAATCAAGCAGATTCATCAGATCGTATTGAACAGTTAACTCGCACTTTGTCTCAAGGTGCTTACTCTGAAAGCAATGATATTGATATTCCAGCAGAAACAAAGTTGAATGTTAAAATTCGTGAAAAATCAATTGAACTCAACAATGCGACAATCGCAAAAAAATACGGTTCAAGCAATTCCTCTAAAAACTATTCAGCAAGTTCAAATAATCCATATTCATGGTTAATTGCCCACCCACTTCCAGACATGAAGCGTGTAAGTTCAAACTATGGTGGTCGTACCATGGGTGGCCGTGCAGAAAATCATTCAGGTTTAGATCTTTCTGCGGCTAGTGGCACACCTATTTATGCAACGGGTCCAGGCATTGTAACAAAGTCAGGTTGGGGCACAGGTTATGGTCAATATGTTGAAATTAACCATGGTAATGGTTACCTGACACGTTATGCACATGCATCACGCTTAATTGCACGTGTAGGCGACCGTGTTGCTGCGGGTGAGCATATTGCTAACGTTGGTTGTACTGGTCGTTGTACTGGCCCACATTTACATTACGAAGTAGTGAAAGATGGTCAACGTAAAAATCCATCAACGTATTTAGCGATGTTACCATAAGCACATATAACATCTATATACGAAGCCATTGTCTGAACCTCTACAGACAATGGCTTTTTTATTTATCGCTAATAACTATAAAATTATCATTTTAAAAAATATTGTCTGTATGAAAAATGGCGAAAATTGACCCAAAAATGTAAATTTGTGTAATTGTTAATCAATGAGTATTTAGTAAATAAATAACAGAGCTATTTCGTATTCATTTGTGGCGATAACTGAGCCTAGCCAAAATATGGTACTAATAGAGCCATATATTTAGCACATAGGATAGGTGAAGTATGGCGTTTTATGGCGATACAGATGCGCAAGAAACCCAAGAATGGCAGGACGCATTTGATTCAGTTTTACAGCACATGGGAACTGACCGCGCTGCATTTTTGCTTGAAAAACTCTATCAACAAGCGATTGCTAAGCACGTTCCCATTCAGCGACTAAATACTCCTTACTTAAATACCATTTCAGTTGAAGAACAGCCACCTATGCCAGGTGATTCGGATATGGAGCGCCGTATTCGTGCGTTGATCCGCTGGAATGCCTTAGCGATGGTACTGCGTGCCAATAAAACAGGTGATGACTTAGGTGGTCACTTGGCAAGTTTTGCATCATCTGCAACTTTATATGACGTGGGCTTTAACCACTTCTTCCGTGCCAATAGCGACAGCTTTGGCGGTGACATGATCTATTATCAAGGTCACTGTGCACCGGGTATCTATGCACGTTCGTTCTTAGAAGGTCGTTTGACTGAAGAGCACTTAAATAATTTCCGTCGTGAAGTTGGCGGTAAAGGTTTGCCGTCATACCCACATCCATATTTGATGCCAGATTATTGGCAGTTCCCAACCGTATCGATGGGTCTAGGTCCAATCATGTCGATCTATCAAGCACACATCCAAAAGTACTTGATGAATCGTGGCCTGATCAAAGAAGAAAACCGTAAAGTTTGGGCTTACCTCGGTGATGGTGAAATGGATGAGCCTGAAAGTACAGGTGCCATTTCACTTGCAGGTCGTGAAAAGCTCGACAACCTAATTTGGGTCGTGAACTGTAACTTACAGCGTCTAGATGGCCCAGTTCGTGGTAACGGTAAAATTATTCAAGAACTTGAATCATTGTTCCGTGGTGCAGGCTGGCGGGTAATTAAAGTGGTATGGGGTCGTCATTGGGATCCGCTACTGGCAAAAGATGATTCAGGTGCCTTAAAAGCGGTGATGGAAGAAGCGGTTGATGGTGACTTCCAACGCTATCAAGTGAAAGGCGGTGCGTATACGCGTGCACATTTCTTTGGTAAGTATCCTGAAGCTGAAGAGTTGGTGCGCAACTTAAGCGATGAAGATATTGATAACCTGAACCGTGGTGGTCATGACCCATTCAAAGTGTATGCGGCTTATGCCGAAGCGATGAAGGAAACGGGTCAGCCAACAGTTATCTTGGCAAAAACGGTCAAAGGTTATGGTTTGTCGGAAGAGATTGAAGCAGTCAACAAGACTCATCAAATCAAGAAAATGCAGCTTGAGTCGTTGAAATACGTGCGTAACCGTTTCAACTTGCCATTTACCGATGAACAGCTTGAAGAAGTGCCATTCTATCGTCCGAGCGAAAACTCGCCTGAATTGAAATACATGAAGGCGCGTCGTGAGGCATTGGGTGGTTATTTACCTGCACGTCGTAAAGAAAGTGAACAACTGGCGATTCCTGAATTGTCTGTGTTTGATGCGGTACTGAAAGGCAGTGGTGGTAAAGAGCAATCGACGACCATGTTGATGGTACGTTTGATTTCATCATTATTGAAAGAAAAAGCCATTAAAGACCGTGTCGTACCAATCGTGCCAGATGAAGCGCGTACTTTCGGTTTGGAAGGTATGTTCCGTCAGTTGGGGATCTATGCTGCGCATGGTCAAAAATATACCCCTGAAGACCAAGAACAGTTGATGCATTACCGTGAAGCCAAAGATGGTCACATGCTACAAGAAGGGATTAACGAAGCGGGTGCGATGAGTGCTTGGGCTGCGTTAGGAACAAGTTATTCAACCAATAACTTGCCAATGATTCCGATGTATATGTACTACTCGATGTTCGGTTTCCAGCGTATTGGCGATATTGCATGGGCGGCAGGTGATGCGCAGGCGCAAGGTTTCTTGCTCGGTGCAACTGCGGGTCGTACAACACTGAACGGTGAAGGTTTACAGCACCAAGATGGTCATTCACATATCTTGGCAAATACGATTCCAAACTGTATTTCTTATGACCCATGTTTTGGTTATGAGTTGGCAGTAATCGTACATGATGGTTTAAAACGCATGTACGTGAACCAAGAGCGCGTGTTCTATTACTTAACAGTAATGAATGAAAACTACGAACACCCTGCTATTCCTGAAGGTGCTGAAGAAGGCATTAAACGTGGTATGTATCTCTTCGAAGAAGATGAGAAAGCAACGGTTCAGTTGATGGGTTCAGGTGTGATTCTGCGTGAAGTGATTAAAGCAGCGAAAATCCTTCGTGATGAATATCAAATTCATTCAAATGTGTGGAGCGTCACTAGCTTTAACGAATTAGCTCGTGATGGTATGGCGTGTGAAGAATACAACCGCCTACATCCATTGGCTGAAGATACGAAAGAAGCTTGGATCTCTCAATTACTTCGTGAAAAAGACGGTATTGTGGTATCGGCAACCGATCACATGCGTGCTTATAGCGAACAAATCCGTGCTTATCTTCCAGACAATCGTCCGTTCGTTGCATTAGGCACAGATGGTTATGGTCGTTCAGATACACGTGGCAACTTACGTAGCTATTTTGGTGTTGATGCCGCACATATTGTGGTAGCAACATTGAAAAAACTCGCGGATGAAGGCGAAGTTGATGCGCGTTTAGTCAAAGATGCCATCTCAAGCTTTGAACTAGATACTGACCGTCCAGTGGCATGGGCTCCGCAGGAAACGCCGGAACTGCATGCTGTGGCTGACTACAAAGAGGAGAACTAATCATGCGAATTACGACTCCTGATATTGGTGTAGATAAAGCAACGGTCGCTGAGATTTTAGTGAAAGTCGGCGACACCATTAGCGTTGATGACAGCATTGTGTTGTTAGAGTCTGACAAAGCCTCTGTTGAAGTGCCAAGCACTTCGGCAGGCGTGGTGAAAAGCATTGCAGTTAATCTAGGTGACAGTGTTGCTGAAGGTGCTGTGCTGATCGAGTTGGAAGCAGAAGGTCAAAGTACTGCTACCGCTGAGCCAGTACAAAATGCAACTGAAGACCAAGCAGCAGAACCAACTCCGGTTGTGGAAGCAGAACAAGCTGCAGCAGCACCTGTTGCAGCCAATGCTCCTCAGTCGCAAAGTGTCGATGTGCAAGTCCCTGATATTGGCGTAGAAAAAGCTACGGTAAGTGAAATTTTGGTCTCTGTTGGTGATGAGATTGATGTTGATCAAAGTATTATCGTGGTGGAATCAGACAAAGCGACAGTCGAAGTCCCAAGTACTGTATCAGGCCGTGTCGAATCGATCACGATCAGTGCTGGCGATGTAGTGAAAGAAGGTGTAGTGATTTTAACGGTGAAAACGGCGGCTTCATCTGCTGCGGTTAAATCGGCTGCTGTGCAAGAAACTGCACAGCCTGTTGCTGCACCTGTTGTTGCAGAAGCAACACCAGCGCCGTCTACGGCTGCAGCGTCTGGACCTGTTGAAATTGCAGTGCCTGACTTAGGTGTTGATAAAGCAGCAGTGGCTGAAATTTTAGTCGCTGTGGGTGATGTGGTTGAAAAAGACCAAAGCATCATCGTGGTGGAATCAGACAAAGCAACGGTAGAAGTGCCAAGCTCTACCGCTGGTAAAATCACCGCGATTCATGTTCAGTTAGGGCAAAGTGTCTCTGAAGGCGTCGCTTTAGTGACGATTGAAGCCGAAGGTCAAGCTGTTGCAGCACCTGCACCAGCGCCAGCAGCGAAACCTGCACCAGCTGTAGCACAGCCTGCGACAGTTGCACCTAAAGCTGAAAGCAAAGTTGAAGCAGCAGCACCGCAACCACAAGGCGCAGATAAGCTCACCAAAGAGCAAAATGCTGCCAATGCCAAAGTGTATGCAGGTCCGGCCGTTCGTAAGCTTGCACGTGAATTGGGTGTGGTTTTAGCAGAAGTCAAAGCATCTGGTCCGCATGAGCGTTTAATGAAAGAAGATTTATTCGCTTATGTAAAAACCCGTTTGACCACTCCGCAAGCTGCACCAGCAGCGCAAGCTGTGGCACAGGTTTCAGGTTTGCCGAAGTTGCCAAGTTTTGATGCTTTTGGTGGTGTCGAAGAGAAAGTTTTGACACGTTTACAACAAGTGTCGATCCCGCAATTGTCTTTAAACAACTTTATCCCGCAAGTGACACAATTCGATGCTGCGGATATTACCGATCTTGAAGCTTGGCGTAATGATTTAAAAGCTAACTTTAAGAAAGAAGGTATTGGCTTAACCATTATGGCTTTCATCATCAAAGCAGTGGCTTATTTGTTGAAAGAAGAGCGTGAATTTGCAGGTCATTTGTCTGATGATGGCAAGTCAGTATTGTTACGTAATGAAATCCATATGGGGATTGCCGTTGCCACGCCTGATGGTTTGACCGTACCTGTACTGCGTAATCCAGATCAAAAATCCATTAAGCAGATTGCAATTGAGTTGGGTGAGCTGAGTCAAAAAGCACGTGACAAAAAATTGTCGCCGAAAGATTTACAAGGTGCGAACTTTACCATTACCAGTCTGGGTTCAATTGGTGGCACGGCATTTACACCGTTGGTCAACTGGCCACAGGTGGCGATTTTGGGTATTTCACCTGCAACCATGCAGCCAGTATGGAATGGTGAAAGCTTTGATCCACGTTTGATGCTGCCGCTGTCATTGTCATACGATCACCGTGTAATTAATGGAGCGGATGCTGCACGTTTTGCCAATAAACTGACGAAGCTGCTCAAAGATATCCGAACTTTATTGATCTAATATGACCTGTTTAAGTTTCAAAATGAACCCTGCTTTGGCAGGGTTTTTTTATGGCGTCGTGGTGGTGGACTGACAAAGCCAATCCGGAAGTTCAATGGGTGAAGGGTAGAGCTTTAATGCCGAGTTTGCGTTGAGGTTATAGGTGAGTGGAAGCGTACGATGTGGGTGCGCCGTCGACCAAAGCTTATGTCGTAAATGTTCAAAGCGTTGGAAGTCTTTTAAAAATAAACCCCAAAACTTTTCATAATGCCCCAGTTCTTGCACATGTTGATGTTGATACGCATGTGTTTGGCCCTGTTGGTGCTGGAAGTCATAGCCCATCAGCCAAATACGCTGCGGTTGAAAGAGATGTGCGAGTGAATAGGCTTGAAGGCCGCAATTATTACCATACACAAAGTACGGTGAATGAAATAACTCCGCTTGCGTATCGATACGCACGGTTTTAAGGTTAATCACTTCATGTTCAGGATATGGCCGGTTGTGACCTAAACCACATCCGCTAATGATGTCACCTTGAAAGCAGGCTTTGAGCATGGGTTGATAGTGTAACCACCATGCATAATCTGAATGATGGGCAATTTGAGCCAGAGGAAGTTGAAGAAAACTTTGATTACAGCAAATGATTAGCAGCTTTTTTGAAGGGTGAATGGTGGTTAAGTCGAAATTGAGCTGAGATGGACCACCTGCAATGATTAATACATCCTGCACATGCATATAGTGTTGAATAAATTCTTGAAATTTTTGATTATTGTTTTGCATATCAAATTGAGTCATCGAAAATTAAAATTGCGAAAACATGCATTCCTCGCTAGAATAGCATTACTTCATTGGGGAGTAGCCGCTTTTTACGCAAAGTAAAAAGGTGATGGTCAACATATTTGCTCTAAAACGAGCATGGTCATCATAGCAAAGAACCAAATGAGCTCTTCGTAGCTTTCTTTTGTTGGCAAGACCTTTGATTTATCACTCTGCACATTGGCTAGCAGGAGGGATAAGTCATCGGTATATGTTATTGCTAGCCAGAGAAATGCACCATGTTAACCGCTTTCTTCATTTCCCTTGCTGTTGTTGCCCTGTCAGAAATGGGCGATAAAACACAATTACTTGCCTTACTGCTTGCTGCACGTTTTCGTAAACCCGTTCCGATCTTAATTGCAATTTTCCTAGCGACTGTGGTGAACCACGGGGTTTCTGCTGTGCTGGGTCAATGGATTACCACCGTTTTAAGCCCAATCGTTTTATTGTGGATCGTTTCTCTGGGCTTTATTGCTATGGCGGTGTGGATGTTGATCCCCGATCAATTGGATGATGAATCTGAAAGTATCAATAAATGGCAAAAATATGGGGTTTTTGGTGCCACTTTCGTGTTGTTCTTCTTGGCTGAAATTGGGGATAAAACCCAAATTGCTACAGTTGCACTGGCAGCACGCTTTGACAGTATTGGCTGGGTGACTTTGGGGACGACATTAGGCATCATGTTGGTTAATGCGCCTGCGGTATTTATTGGCAACAAACTAGCTGAAAAACTACCGATTTCACTGATTCATAAAATTGGCGCCCTAGTATTCTTGGTGATTGGTTTGGCTGCGTTGGCACAACACTATTTATTTTAAATACTAATCTCACCATATTAAAAATACATGAAATCCTGAGTTAAAAACTCAGGATTATTTGCCAATAAATGAGACCCAATTCACTGATATTTCAGATAATATTGACTGAATATTTATTGTAAGTTTCCCTAAATAAATATATGTTATTCACCTATAGAATATATATTTTTTGATAAAAAATTTGGGGAATGGGAATGGCTTTCGAACGCACAACATCACAGGTACTTTATGATGATGGAAAGCATAAATGTATTAGCTTTACCAGTTTGGTAAAAGGCGAGGGCGTACAGGCGAACCAGTTCCTGATTTTGGATAATGAGCGCGCAGCGGTGCTCGATCCGGGTGGTGACTTGACCTATGTCCCACTGACTATGGAACTGAATAAATATACCCGTTTGACTAATCTTGACTATGTGATGGCCTCGCATCAGGACCCAGACATTATTACCTCGATGCCACGTTGGTTGGTTTATACCGACGCCAAAGTGGTGGCATCTAAACTGTGGGCGCGTTTCTTACCACATTTAAACTCTGCATTTATGAGTGACCGCATGAAAGGCAACTGGTTGGATCGTCTGATCGAACTGCCAGATCATGGGCAGGTGATTGCATTAGGTAACAGTCATTTGGTGGCTGTTCCTGCACATTTCCTACATTCGGTTGGTAACTTCCAATTTTATGACCCGATTGCCAAAATTTTATTCTCAGGGGATATGGGCGCATCTATGGTGGACGACGCCTCTAAACCTTTAGAAAATTTTGCCGCTCATATTCCTAAAATGAAAGGCTTCCATCAGCGCTATATGTGTTCGAACAAAGTGATCCGTCTGTGGGTCAACATGGTACGGACGATGGATGTGGAAATGATCGTACCGCAGCACGGGACGCCATTTATTGGTAAAGAACAGATCAACCAATTCTTAGATTGGATCGAAACCTTACAATGTGGTGTCGATTTAATGGATGAGACAGTTTTTACTTGCCCAGTATAATGACTTGAAAATTTCAAAAAATAATTGAGTTTGCAGATAACATTTTTTAATATTTTTCGTCCATAAAATAAGCTTTTAGATGACGAGAATAGATAAAAATGTTGTCTCAAATACCGACTCAGGATGCATGTTTAACCTGTGGAGCATGTTGTGCTCACTATCGCGTTTCTTTTTATTGGGCAGAAGGGCTAAATATGCCTGAACATTATACGGAACCTGTGACATCGGTGTATTCATGTATGGTGGGTACGAATCAGGCAAATCCACGTTGTATTGCTTTGGGTGGAGAAGTAGGCAAACAGGTGAGTTGTAACATGTATGAGGCACGTAGTTCATCTTGTAAAGAAGTTCAAATCGCCGATGAGCAATGTAATAAAGCACGCATCGCGCATCAAATGATTCCATTGATCAGTATTCCACTGCATGACGCTGAAAATGACGAAGATTTCGATCAAGTCAGTTAAGGCTTTATTTCCAGAATAAATTTATTGAAATCTAAGAGGTAGAATCTTCGGATTCTGCCTGTATTGCACTGGATGCTGACCAACCCCCAGAGTATTCTTGCTGAAAACAGCATATTCGATGGTTAATATTGAAAACTCCGTAAAGAATTGCCGCAATTAAAATGAAAATTGAACGGAAATTTGTATATAATGGCTCACGGAAATTACCAGCGAGACTGTTATGTTGACCATCGTTCAAGAAGCCCTAACCTTTGATGATGTCTTATTACTCCCTGCCTATTCTACTGTTCTCCCAAAAGATGTCTCTCTTAAGACACGTTTCACACGTGGCATCAATTTGAATATTCCACTTGTTTCTGCTGCAATGGATACTGTGACTGAATCACGTATGGCGATTGCAATGGCGCAAAACGGTGGTATCGGTATCCTGCATAAAAACATGGATATTGCTGCACAGGCTGCAGAAGTTCGCCGCGTGAAAAAATTTGAAGCAGGTATGGTGAAAGACCCAATTACCGTTACACCAGAAACTACTGTACGTGAGCTGATTGCTTTAACTCAAGCAAATAACATCAGCGGTGTACCAGTGGTGAAAGACGGTCAAGTGGTGGGTATTGTTACTGGTCGTGACACTCGTTTTGAAACCAATCTTGAGCAACCTGTTAGTAACATCATGACAGGCCATGATCGTTTGGTGACTGTTCGTGAAAACGAATCAAAAGAAAATATCCAAGCATTACTTCAAAAACACCGTATTGAAAAAGTCCTTGTTGTAAATGACAACAACGAACTGAAAGGTTTAATCACGGTTACTGATTTCCGTAAAGCTGAAAACTATCCAAACAGCTGCAAAGATGACTTAGGTCGTTTACGCGTTGGCGCTGCAGTAGGTACAGGTGCAGAAACACCAAGCCGTGTAGAAGCATTGGTGGAAGCAGGTGTTGATGCGATTGTTGTTGATACAGCACATGGTCACTCTGCAGGTGTAATTGAACGTGTACGTTGGGTAAAAGCCAACTATCCACAAGTTCAAGTGATTGGCGGTAACATCGCGACTGGTGATGCAGCTCTTGCATTATTAGATGCTGGTGCAGATGCAGTGAAAGTGGGTATTGGCCCAGGTTCAATCTGTACTACACGTATCGTTGCTGGTATTGGTATGCCGCAAATCTCTGCGATTGACAGCGTTGCCAATGCACTAAAAGATCAAATTCCATTGATTGCAGACGGTGGTATCCGTTTCTCTGGTGATATGGCAAAAGCGATTGGTGCCGGTGCGAGTACCATCATGGTAGGTTCATTGATGGCGGGTACTGAAGAAGCACCGGGCGAAGTTGAATTCTTCCAAGGTCGTTACTACAAAGCGTATCGTGGTATGGGTTCATTGGGTGCGATGGCAGGTGCTACAGGTTCTGCTGACCGTTATTTCCAAGACTCAAAAGCAGGCGCTGAAAAACTTGTACCAGAAGGTATTGAAGGTCGCGTACCGTACAAAGGTCCAATGGGTAACATCGTTCATCAAATGATGGGTGGTTTACGTTCATCTATGGGTTATACCGGTTCTGCGGTGATCGATGACTTACGTAAAAATGCACAGTTTGTCAAAATTACTGCGGCAGGTATGTCTGAATCTCACGTACATGACGTGACTATTACTAAAGAAGCACCAAACTACCGTGTTGGTTGATATTTAGTAGCTTTTAGCCGAAAAGGCCGTCATTAATATGACGGCCTTTTTGTTTTTGGTGTAAAGTATTTGCAGTAAAAAGTGATGATTAAGATCACCATTAAGAAGTGAGTACAACATGAGTTATTTTGGTACAGATGGCATTCGTGGCAAATTCGGTGAATTGCCTATTACCCCTGAATTTGCATTAAAACTAGGATTTGCCGCAGGTAAAGTATTAAAACAATACAGTAAAAAAGCAAAGCCCATCGTTGTACTAGGTAAAGATACCCGATTATCGGGCTATATTTTAGAGTCAGCATTACAAGCTGGTTTAAACGCAGCAGGTGTTTATGTTCATTTGTTGGGTCCATTACCTACACCCGCAATTGCCCATTTAACCCGTGCATTACATGCCAGCTTAGGCATCGTGATCTCGGCGTCGCATAATCCGTATTTTGACAATGGTATTAAGTTCTTCTCGAGCGAAGGTAAAAAATTGCCGGATGAAATTCAAGAAGCTATTAACAAAGAACTTGAAAATGACTTGGTGATCGAAGACCCTGCAAACTTAGGTAAAAGTGTGCGTGTAAAAGATGCCAATGGTCGTTATATCGAGTTTTGTAAATCAACCTTCCCGTACCATTTTGACCTGACAGGCTTAAAAATTGTGGTGGACTGTGCCAATGGTGCAGCCTATAGCGTCGGCCCTTCGGTGTATCGTGAACTGGGTGCAAAAGTGATTGCGCTGTTTAACGAACCAGATGGTTTAAACATCAATAAAGACTGTGGTTCGACGCATCCTGAGTTTTTACAAAAAGCAGTGGTTGAACATCAGGCAGATTTAGGGATCGCTTTTGATGGTGATGCCGACCGCGTGATTATGGTCGATAAAAACGGTCAGCAAATTACTGGTGACCATATTCTTTATATTTTAGCCACTCAAGCGAGTCAAAAACCTGCGGGTATCGTGGGTACCGTAATGAGCAATATGGCGCTTGAAATTGCTTTAGATCAAGCCAAAGTGCCGTTGCTTCGTGCCAAAGTTGGTGACCGCTATGTTCTACAAGGCCTAGAAGAAAAGGGCTGGGTAACGGGCGGTGAACCATCAGGTCATATCTTGACTTTGGACAAGAGCACCACAGGTGATGCGATCATTGCTTCACTTCAGGTGTTAACGGTGATGGTTGAGCAAGGTAAAGCTTTGCATGAATTGGTGGAAGGGTTTGAGTTATTACCAAATGTCTTGGTGAATGTTCGCTTGGCTGCGATGTTTGATCCCTACGCCGTACCTGCACTGGTGAGCGAGTTTGAAAAAGCTGAAGCTCAGCTTAAAGGGCGTGGTCGCATCTTGATTCGTAAATCAGGCACAGAGCCGGTCATTCGTGTCATGGTTGAAGGTAATGACCTTGAAGAAGTCACCGCATTGGCAAATCATTTGGCTGATGCTGTTCGTGCCAATGCAGCTTAAATCAAGAGGGGAAATTGCATGAATGATGTGATTAAGGACTTAAGTGAACTGCGTTTAACTTATCAAAAAGGTGAGTTGCATGAAGATCAGGTGAACCGTGATCCACATGAGCAGTTTTTATTATGGTTTAACCATGCCTTAGCAGCACAATTGCATGAACCCTATGCTATGTCTTTGGCTACGGCAAATGCCCAAGGCCGTCCGCACGTGCGGACGGTCTTGTTGCGCGGTGCGACCCATGCAGGTTATGACTTCTACACCAACTATGACAGTCAAAAAGGTAACGATCTGCTCAATAATCCTTATGCAGAGTTATTGTTTTATTGGCAAGAGCAGGAACGTCAAATTCGGGTCAGTGGTCGTGTGGAAAAGATATCTCTCGAAGAATCGACAGATTATTACCATAAACGACCGCGTGATAGCCAAATCGCAGCGCACATTAGCACTCCACAAAGTGGTGTTATTGCCAGCCGTGAAGAATTACAACAGCGATTCCAAAATTTGCATGATCAAGTGGAAAGCAAAGAGGTATTGGCGAAACCTGAGTTTTGGGGTGGCTATCGTTTAGTTCCGGATTATTATGAATTTTGGCAAGGCCGTCCGAATCGTTTACATGACCGCTTGAGTTATAAACTACAGGATGGTCAATGGGTTTTACAGCGACTGATGCCATAAATGTCTAAACTTTTAATTCAACAAAGACCCTATTTGACGCGCCCTGAAGATATTCAGGGCGTTGCCCCGTTTATTGCTGATTTATTGGCACGTCGCGGGGTTTCTTCCGCACAAGAGCTGGAATTGAAGCTTAAGCACTTACATGCGCCAAACTTAAAGGGTTTAGAGCAAGCGATTGAAATAATCGATCAAGCAATTGATACTCAAAAGAAAATCGTCATTGTTGGTGATTATGATGCCGACGGTGCGACCAGTACTGCATTGATGGTCTTGGCACTACGTGATATGGGTGCGGATGTTGAATATCTGGTTCCAGATCGTTTCAAATATGGTTATGGTCTGACACCTGCCATTGCTGATTTGGCCTTCGTGAGCTTTACTCCAGATTTGCTGATTACGGTCGATAATGGTATTTCGAGCCATGCTGGTGTAGCACAGGCACAGGCGCATGGTATGCAGGTGATCATTACCGACCATCACCTGACCACAAAGGAAACACCACAAGCAGAAGCGGTGGTAAATCCCAATCAATTGGGATGTGAATTTCCAAGTAAAGCCTTGGCTGGCGTAGGTGTTGCATTTTATGTGTTGGCAAATTTGGCCAGTATGCGCAAAAAAAATGCTAAATCCACAGCCAACCTCAGCCAATATTTGGATTTGGTGGCCTTAGGTACTTATGCTGATGTTGCAAGTCTAGATCTGAATAATCGGATTTTGATCGATGCTGGTTTGAAGCGGATACAGCAAGGATTATGTCGTCCAGGAATCAGTGCATTATTGGATATTGCCGGTCGTGATCCTGCACAGTTAAAAGCACAGGACTTGGGCTTTGTGGTCGGCCCACGACTCAATGCAGCTGGGCGTATGGAGACTATGGATATTGGGATTGAGTGTCTGATTGCGGCAGATTTAAGTACGGCTTATCCGATTGCGCAGCAGTTGAATCAACTCAATATTGAAAGACGCCAAGTCGAAGGGCAGATTAAACAGGAAGCTCTGGCTGAGTTAGAACATATTCAGCTTGATCAGGATAACTTACCTGCAGCCTTGATCATGTTTGAACAGCATTGGCATCAAGGGGTGATTGGGATTGTTGCAGGGCGTTTAAAAGAACAATTCCATAGACCTGCAATCGTCTTTGCCGCAGATGAGGATGGCGTACATATTAAAGGCTCTGCGCGTTCGATCGAAGGTATTCATATTCGAGACAGTATTGAGCGTATTGCTGAATTACATCCGCATTTGGTGAGTCATTTTGGCGGGCATGCTGCTGCGGCAGGACTAACCATTCAAAAGCAGCATTTTTCTGAATTTAAAACCGCTTTTGAAGCACTCATCGCTGCGCAAGATGAAAATTTATTTCAGGCCACTATTTGGACAGATGGCGAATTGCCCGATTCGGCCATTAATGTCGAAACCGTCGATCTTTTGCAAAATTTAAGTCCATGGGGACAAAAATTCCCTGCACCGGTCTATGAAGGCCTATTTAAAGTTTTAGATTATCGTTGGTTGAAAGATGTGCATCTGAAATTAAAACTTGCTTTAGATAATGGCTTAATGGTGGACGCAATTGCATTTAATGCGGCAGAAAAATATGAATTTAATCCTATGCAAGATAAAATCCGCTTGGTCTACGAACTCGATAAAAATGAATTTAGAGGAAATGTCAGTGTTCAATTGAGAGTTCTACACTTGGCTCAATAAATTCTATTTTTACAGGCAAATAAAAAAACCGCTCAGAAGAGCGGTTTTTTTATGGTTTTGACTTCAATGGATTAGAAGCGGTATTTCGCTGCTACACCAAATGAATTGTAGTCATTGTTGCCAACTTCACCGAAACCAACACGACCTTCAAGGCTCACTTGTTGGTTGAAGAATTTACGTGCATTGATCCCTACTTCGTTACGATCAGTGACATCGTTGTTGTAGTAGTCAGCACCAACACTGAATGTTTTGTCGATGAAGTAATCCGCTGCTAGATTGAATTCATCTAGATCACCGAATGCTGCACCCGCTTCAAGGTTGATGTCTTTACCATTGCTTAGTGTAGTGACATATTTTGCACGAAGTGTTGGATCTACACCGTCGTCATCGTCATTGTCCCAACCTTTTAGACCGGCAGCAACTAAGAAACCAGGTGCAGGAAGGTAACCCACTTCAGCTGCATAATAAGTTGTATCGTTGTCTACTGTGCCGAATGGAGTGTCAACTTCGACATTATTACGGCTTACATCACCAGATACATAGAAATCTGAGTTTGGTACGAAGTATTCGATACCTACGCCATAAGTATTGTCGTCAACATCGCCACGGTCAGCGAAAGTTGCATGTGCATTTACGTTACTTGCACGGTTTAAGAATGCAGCTTCTGCAAGAGGAGCGTTACGAGTTTGAACAGGGTTGAAGTAATAAGTACCGTTTACACCAAATTCACTGCCAGAGCTTCCATTATCTGGGTCGATGTAACCAGCTGAAGCGCCCACTTCTGCTTGATAAGCATGAGCTGTACCTGTAATAGCAAGTGCAGAAAGAAGTGCTGAAGCAATTGCGAGTTTTTTCATGGAAACTACCCCTCTAAATTGTTTGGCTAAATTTAATACATTTTTTGTTACAAGTTTTAGTCTAGAGAATTTTTAAAGATGGTCAATCGCTGCAAAGTTGCAGAACTGTGTATTCGGTAATTTTATGTAATTTTAATAATTTAAGATATTGAAAAATATATAATTATTATTAATGTTTTGTTTTATTAAAACTGTGTAGATATTATGAATTTGTAGACTATTTGGTCAACAACTGGACTTTTTTTAAAGTAAATATTACATCCAAAAGAAAAAAGCACCTCAAATTTGAGGTGCTTTTTTAATGCAAACTTCTAATTCAAACGAAATTAGAAACGGAAAGTTGCATTGATGTTGAACGCTTGAACGTCATCACCAAAACCAACTTGACCACCGATTGCTAGGTTCGGGTTAAGGAAGTATTTTGAACGGATAGCGAAGTAATCTGTATCTTCTTCACCGTTATCAACGATGTTATAAGCTGCACCCACGCTAAATGCTTGGTCGAAGTAGTAGTCTGCACCAATCGTTGCAGAATCAATGTCACCAAAAGCACCATCTGCTTCAAGGTTGATGTATTGACCATTGTTCAAAGGCGCAACATATTTTGCTTTTACAGCAAAACGGTTGTCGTCATCACCATCTTCAACTTTAACGCCGTCAACACCAGCAGCTAAAAGTAAATTAGAAACAGGTAAGAAGCCAACTAATGCACGATAAGTTGTTACATCATAGTCGTCTTTATCAGAACCTGACCAACTTGGCAATTTATAGTTTTCTTTGTACTTAACTCGAGAAGTACCAATTTCACCATTTACATAAAATTGTTGATAGTAGTATTCGATACCAGCCGAAATTGAATGTACATCTTGTTCATCAGTTTCAGTACCGAGTTCAACGCCATCAAAAATTGCGAAATCAACACTTTCTTTGCGATTAAAAGCGTATTGCGCATAGACGTTGCTATTATGCCCAAGGAATGCGGCTTCATTTAACGGACCATTACCAGTTTGTACTGAGTCAAAATACAAAGTGCCTTTTACATCAACAGAATGATCTGAATCTGTATAGTCATCATCCCAATCAGTATATGTATAGCCACCATCAATTTGGGCATCATAAGCAAATGTTGATGAAGTGATAACAGCTAATCCTAGTGCAAGTAATGTCTTTTTCATAAAACCCTCGAAACATTATTGTTGTAAATAAAATGTAATAAATAGTAACGCGAGCGTATTGTTCATATTATGTGCATTGAAGTCAATGATTTGGATGATCAATCTGGCTGAATCTGTGCAAATTCTCTGTGATATAATAGGCGGCTATTTAAGCCAAATTTTTTGATTGAGAGTAATTCACGTGGAAATTAATCCGTATCTATTACAGCTAAAAGACTTAAACGACCGTGGTCAAACATTACGGGGGTATCTTTGACTACGATCTGAAAAAAGAGCGTTTAGAAGAGGTTCTACGTGAGCTGGAAGACCCAGCAATTTGGAATGATCAAAGCCGTGCGCAAGCAATGGCGAAAGAAAAAGGTGAACTAGAAAACGTCATTAACGTGCTCGAAGGCCTTTCAACTCAACTAGAAGATGCCCAAGCGATGCTGGATCTTGCGGTTGAAGCAGAAGAAGAAAGCTTACTTGCGGATGTGCAAGCAGAGTTAACTTCAGCGGAAGCAGAACTTGCGAAATTAGAATTCCGTCGTATGTTCAGTAATCCGATGGACCCGAACCCATGCTATGTCGAAATTCAAGCGGGTTCTGGTGGTACTGAAGCACAGGACTGGGCATCCATGTTACTGCGCATGTATCTACGTTGGATTGAACGTCATGGCTTTAAAGCAGAAGTGATGGAAGAGTCTGATGGTGATGTGGCAGGGATCAAGTCTGCAACGATCCGTGTAGAAGGTGAGTATGCATATGGTTGGTTACGTACAGAATCTGGCGTACATCGTTTAGTCCGTAAGTCACCTTTTGACTCAGGTAATCGTCGCCATACTTCATTCTCAGCGGTTTTTGTATCGCCTGAAATTGATGACAATATTGAAATTGAAATCAATCCAGCTGATGTACGTACTGATACCTATCGTGCATCTGGTGCGGGTGGTCAGCACATTAACAAAACAGACTCTGCGGTACGTTTAACTCACGCTCCAACAGGGATTGTGGTGGCATGTCAGAACCAACGTTCACAGCACGCCAACCGTGACCATGCATGGAAACAGTTACGTGCAAAATTGTACGAACTTGAAATGCAAAAACGTAATGATGCGGCACAAGCGTTGGAAGATACCAAGTCAGATATCGGTTGGGGCAGCCAAATTCGCTCATACGTTTTAGATGACTCGCGTATTAAAGACTTACGTACCAGTGTGGAAAGTTCAAACACCGGCGCAGTACTTGATGGTGATTTAGATAAGTTTATTGAAGCCAGCCTCAAACAAGGTTTGTAATTTAAATTTATATAGAAAACAAAGTTCTATCTGTTCTTGATTAATATATCTAAAAAAATCGATATAAAAATCGAAAAAATACGATATAGTGTATTCAAGATGCTGAATAGAACTTTGTTGTCCAAATTTTTATTTAATTAAACCCGTTTAAATTATGGATATTGATTTAATTTTTAAAGCACTTGCCAATCCGACTCGACGTCAAATCTTGGAATGGTTAAAAACACCAGAACAGTTTTTGTCAGAAGAACAATGTGGCGGCTTTAATCGTGGTGTATGCGCTGGCAATATCGAAAAACTCGGTAATGTTTCGCAGTCTACGATGTCTAATCATTTGTCTGTGTTACAACAGGCGGGCTTAATTCAAGCCGAGAAATATGGTCAATGGTCGTATTTTTCACGCAATGAAGAACTCATTCAGCAATATATTGATTATCTGCAGAACTCACTTTAAATCATTTTTCGCATTTGAAGTGTCAGGCGAGACATATATGGCTGAACTTAATACTCCTCTCATTTTGGGTGATTTACACCTCAAAAATCGCGTTGTAATGGCGCCACTAACCCGTAGTCGTGCAACCATTGACCGTGTTCCAACGCCGATGATGGCTGAATATTATGCACAGCGTGCAAGTGCTGGATTAATCATTTCAGAAGCAACAGTCATTTCAGAAGCAGCTAATGGCTATTTGCAGACGCCGGGTTTATTTACCGATGCTCAAGTTCAGGGCTGGAAATTGGTGACCCAAGCCGTACATGAACAGCAAGGTTTAATTGTGGCACAATTGTGGCATGTCGGACGTGTCTCACATCCCGATCTTTTGAATGGTGATACACCAGTTTCTGCCAGTGCGGTACAACAGGCGGGTTATGTCAGTCTGCTTCGCCCAAAACGCGAATATGTCGTGCCACGTCCATTAGAGATTGCAGAAATCAAAAGCATTGTAGAACAATACAAACAGTCTGCGATCAAAGCCAAAGAAGCGGGATTTGATGGTGTGGAACTGCATGCGGCCAATGGTTATTTGATCGATCAATTCCTACAAAGCAAAACCAATTTACGTGAAGATGAGTATGGTGGTTCTGTAGAAAACCGCGCACGTTTATTGCTTGAAGTGGTGGATGCGCTGATTGAAGTGTGGGGGGCAGGTCGTGTAGGTGTGCATCTTGCGCCGCGTGGTGATGAACACGACATGGGCGATCATGATCCACGTGAAACCTTTGGCTATGCCTTAGAGCAGTTGGGGCAGAGGAAGATTGCATTTTTCTTTACCCGTGAATATCTGGCGGATGACAGTATCAGTGATTATCTGAAACAGCGCTCAAATGGTGTGCCATATATTGCCAATATGCGTTTAAGCCGTGAAGATGCTGTAGATTTATTGGCCTCAGGTAAAGCCGATGCGGTGTCTTTTGGTAAAGCCTATATTGCCAATCCAGATTTGTTTGAACGTTTGCTGGCGAATGCTGCACTGAATGAATTGCAGTTGGAAAATATGATTGGAACAGATGTTGCCGAAGGCTATATTGATTATCCAAGCATGAAAAATAAATTTGGTTCAGGTCGTTCAACCTATTAATCGACACTTGAATACGCATTATCCATTAACATGTGGATAATGCTCTGATATATTCTGCCGATTCAAACCGTTTTTGAGCGTAATAATTTGACTACTCCTTTTTGGTATAACGCAGCTTTGGCACTGATTAAGCCGCTATATCAATGGCGCCTCAAAAAACGTGCTGAAGATCTCCAACTATATCAGCAAGAGTGTCTTGAGCGCTTTGGGCCATTTCAGCCGGTTAAAAACCGCGATGCAATTTGGTTTCATGTGGTTTCCGTAGGAGAAACCAACGCTGCACAGCCGCTGATTGAACATTATCTCAAAGCAGGTCATCCGGTCTTAGTCACCAATACCACCAAAACCGGACAAGCGCGTGCGAAACAATTATTTTTAAAAGCACCGTATGAATCACTGTTTCAGGCCGTGTATTTGCCGGCAGATCAAAAAAAGTTAGTCCGTCGTTTTATCGAAAAATATCAACCGAAAATGTTGGCTCTGGTCGAAACTGAACTCTGGCCAAATTTGATGATTGAAGCCGATCAGGCCAACGTTCCGTGTTTATTGATTAATGCCAGATTATCTGAAAAATCGGCGAAGGGTTATGGCAAAGTCCCGAGTTTGACGCAGCCGATGCTAAAGAGTTTAAAACAATTATTGGCGCAAGATCAGGCAACTTTAACGCGATTTATTGGGTTGGGTGCAAACCCGCATACCAGTCAGGTCGTCGGTAGTATCAAGTTTGATATTCATGCGCCCGATAGCTTTGTGCAACAAGCAGCGCAGTTACGAAAAGATTGGGCTTTACAAGAGCGTAAGATCATCACCATTGCCAGTACGCATGCACCAGAAGAACAAAAACTGCTCGCGGCACTGCAGCCGATTTTGCAACAACAGCCTGAGCTGTTATGTATCGTCGTACCACGTCATCCTGAACGCTTTGATGAAGTTTTTGTAGAAGCGCAGAAACTGAATTTACGCACACAGCGCCGCAGCCTTAATCAGACCATTTTGCCTGATACACAAGTGTATTTAGCAGACAGTATGGGTGAAATGTGGTTGTGGTACGCATTGAGTCAGGCTTGTTTTGTGGGTGGATCGCTCAATGAACCTGGTGGTGGGCACAATATTTTAGAGCCGATCGCGTTAAATGTGCCGACAGTTTTGGGTAAGAATTATTTTAATTTCCAAACCATTGTGGATGAATTTGTAGCGGCCCATGCGGTTGTGGTTGTGCGGGATTTCGAGCAGGCGGCCAGTGCATTGGTTGACATCATTCAAAATACTGCGAAAGCTCAGGCTTTAAATGATGCAGCTCAGCTGATTATGCAAAAGAATACTGGGTCGCTGCAAAAGCATATTCAGGTGATTGATCAGTACCTTTAAGTTTTAATTTTGCGATACATTAATTTTTATTAGGCAAGTTTTATCACGGCCTTATTTTATGGTGATCGTTGAACATCCTATTCGTAGGCATAATCTACTTTTAAAGGATTAAAAGTAGCAAAAATCCTCTGTACGCTGAAGGTACTTCCTGTACCTCAGCGCACAGGCGACATCCATGTCGCCTGTCCTCAATGACATATGCTTTGCGTGAATTGATATGGTTATTTATGAACATCGTCTTGCTTGACCCACGTCAAACTGAATCTGAACTGTGGAGTATCAGTGCTAAACGCCAAATTGAGCATTTAAAAACCCATGTTGATGTACAGGTGGGCGATACCCTCAAAGTCGGGATTCGGGAAGGAAAGCGTTATTTAACCCAAATCGTCAGTATTGCGGATCACGGCATTCAACTTAAACCCTTACAAGAAGAAGAAGTACCAGCAAAGCATCCGGTGACTTTAATTGTGGCAATGCCTCGTCCGAAAGTGTTGCGCCGTCTGATCATGGATGCCGTCACCTTAGGTGTAGAAAAAATCATTTTGCTGCACAGTTATCGCGTGGATAAAAGCTATTGGCAGACACCATTTTTACAGCAGCTCGATCACTATGTGACGTTGGGTTTGGAGCAGGCAGGTGACACCATTGCGCCCAAAATTGAACTGTATAAACGCTTTAAACCCTTTGTGGAAGATGTTTTACCGAGCATGATTTCATCGGACTATCCCGCTTATGTGGCGCACCCTTATGTCGAAGATGTGATGCCTGCAGGGATTCAACATGGATGTACGATCATTATTGGGCCTGAAGGTGGATTTATCCCTTATGAGGTCGATTTGCTCATAAAAAACGGTTGCCAAGCAGTCAGCTTAGGCAACCGAATTATCCGTACAGAAACTGTGATTCCGTACGTTTTAGGGCGATTATTTGGCTGTTGACGCTTCTGTCTCAGCTTGATCACCACGGTAAACTTTCACTTCCTGTACAGGGTAAGGAATTGAAATATCATTTTGATTGAATGCTTGGATAACGTGTTCTTGCACTTCACTGATTGAGTTCGCAGTAGTGGTTTCAGTGGTATCTACCCACCAACGGACATTCAGATTGACTGAGAAATCAGCCAAAGCATTTACGTTTACGGTAAACGCAGGTTGGCTCAAAATGGTTGGGTCTTTGTCCAAAATAGCCAAAACAATATTTTTAGCTTTTTGAATGTCATCTTCATAACCAATACCCACCACAAATTCACAACGACGACGCTGATAAGCGGTATTCACCGTTACCGCACTGGTGTAAACCGTCGCGTTTGGAATCACGATACGACGACCATCTGGAGAGCGTAGGAAGGTTGCGCGGATCTGAATATCTTCAACTGTACCTTCCATGCCTGACACAATAATGTCGTCACCGATTTTGAATGGTTCACCGAGGAGAATCAAAATACCCGACAGTAAGTTCTGGAAAATATCTTTAAACGCGAAACCGATTGCGACCGAACCAATCCCCAATGCACTCATGAGCTGACCCGGTGTGAAACCTGGGATTGCAATGACCATTGCAATTAGGAAACCGAAGAACATAATGGCTGAGCTACCCACACGGTTCAGGACCAAAACTAGATTTTGTTTTGAGTAAGAACGGTCAGTGAGCGCTTTACGAACAAAGAATCTAAAGAGTTTAGACAGTAGATAGAAGATCGTAAAAACAATTAATGCGATACAAATATATGGCAGGCGTTCCCAAAATCCATCGACAAATTTATCGATCGTTGAGTATGCGTCATTATATTTAGAGGTATGTTCCAGCACGGTTTGTGCGGTTTTTTCTGTTGCCTCTTGCAAAAGTTGAGTCGTGCCTTGAGTGACATCACTCAAGGCATTTTCTTTTTCAGCCACGAGTTTTCCAAATGTTTCGATTTTTCGCTATTTTGCCTGAAATTAGTGGCGAAAATAACCCTCATTTACAGGCTGGCGAACAGATGTATCAAAATTCAGACAGGCTTAAATTCGGTCAGTGGTTTAGAAATATTCAGTACCTTGTTGAATGATTTCTGTCGGCGATTCAATTTCACCGCTACCCATCATATACGAGGTGATGCTACCTGTAGCCAAGAGCGACAAGACACTGATTAAAATCATCAACCATGCCAGAATTTTTTCCCAAACTGCAGCAGGGCGTGGCGCGCCGTATTGATTTACGGTCGCTGTACCTGAGGCTAATAATAAATATAGGATAAAGAAAAGATTGATCACGGGGATAAATAATAATAGTAGCAACCAACCGGCTTTATTGAGGTCATGCAGCCGACGCACGACAAAGACACAATAAAAATAAATGTAAAGAATCATAATCGCCAAATAGGCGAGGCCAGATATCCCAGTGAATATACCAACAAATTGCTCATTTAACGCCATGGTATTGATGTTGAAAATACCCACGGCAAGGCTTAAAGCGATTATGGCAAAAAAGCTGATGATATTGAGAAAGCCATACCAACCAATCATGCTCAGTCGACCAAAACGTCCATCAGGTTTCAGGGGATTATCCGATGTAGTGGTCGTCTGACGGGAAAAGAAAGAAGAGTCATTGGTGTTCATGATCGGATCAACTCAACGTATATGAAAGAATAAAAAAGCGGAGTGCTGAGTAAAATTACCTTTGCAGTATAGGTTTAATTGAACTGGTCAGATACTGAATTAAAACATGTTTTTGTTGAAATTTTGCTTATAGATGTGCTTTAAATGGGAAAGAATAATACGACCAAAGCATGATTGCTGCGATTAAAAATTAATCGTCATACTGCTGTGATGCAGGAATTATAAAAGTAGAAATGTGGCATGGCATCTCGTGATGAGATGAATCAGATCAAGGAAAATACAATATGAAAGAGATCTATCCAGTACCTGAAAGTTTCAAAAAAACCGCACGCATCAACGAGTCGGAGTACTTTGAGCGTTATCAAAAATCGATTGAACAACCAGATGAGTTTTGGGCAGAGCAAGCGCAAAAGATCGATTGGATCAAACCGTTTACCCAAGTTAAAAATACAAATTTTAAGCAAGATGATTTCAAGATTGAGTGGTTTGCTGATGGTGAATTGAATGTCAGTGCCAACTGTCTCGATCGACATTTAAAAGAACATCCACATAAACCGGCCATTATTTGGGAAGGTGATCATCCTTCACGGCATAAAATCATTTCTTTTGAAGAACTGCATGATGAAACTTGCCGTTTTGCTAATGTGCTGAAAAAACATGGCGTGGGCAAAGGCGACCGTGTGGTGCTGTATATGCCAATGGTGCCCGAAGCGGCAATTGCGATGTTGGCCTGTACCCGAATTGGTGCAGTACACTGCGTGGTTTTTGGCGGGTTCTCACCAGACTCATTGGCAAGTCGTATCGATGATAGTCAGGCGAAAGTCGTGATTACTGCGGATTGTGGGATGCGTGGTGGCAAGCCCATTCCACTCAAAGAAAATGTCGATCTTGCACTCGACATTGAAGGCACATCTTCGGTTCAAAATGTCATTGTGGTACACCGTACAGGTAACCCGATCGAAATGAAAGCAGATCGTGATTTGTGGTATCACATGGAAATCATGTCGGTCAATGATATTTGTCCACCTGAACCTATGAATGCCGAGGACCCGCTATTTATTTTGTATACATCAGGTTCGACAGGAAAACCGAAAGGTGTATTGCATACCACAGGCGGCTATTTAACCTATGTGAATTGTACCTTCCGTGAAGTTTTTGACCTTAAACAAGATGATGTGTTTTGGTGTACTGCCGATGTTGGTTGGATTACGGGACACTCTTATGTGTTGTATGGGCCATTGTCGAATGGCACCACGACCGTGATGTTTGAAGGTGTACCACAATATCCAAGTTGGGCTCGGACCGGACATATTGTTGATAAACACAACGTCACTATTTTATATACGGCACCGACTGCAATTCGCGCCATGATGCGAGAAGGGGATGCCTTTGTCCGAGAAAGTGACCGCAGTAGTTTGCGTTTACTGGGTTCGGTGGGTGAACCGATTAACCCAGAGGCATGGAATTGGTACTACACCGTGGTAGGTGAAAGCCGCTGCCCAGTGGTGGATACATGGTGGCAAACAGAGACGGGTGGTTTCATGATTACGCCATTGCCTGGAGCAACCGATTTAAAACCAGGTTCAGCGACGCGTCCATTCTTTGGTGTGCAACCTGCGATTGTCGATGCTGAAGGCAATGAGCTTGAAGGTGCCGTAGAAGGTAACTTGGTGATTAAGGATTCTTGGCCGGGACAAATGCGAACCATTTGGGGTGATCCTGAGCGCTTTATTGAGGCCTATTTCTCCACTTATCCGGGGACGTATTTTACAGGTGATGGCGCACGTCGTGACGAGTCTGGCTATTATTGGATTACGGGTCGTGTGGATGACGTCTTGAACGTTTCAGGACACCGATTGGGAACGGCTGAAATTGAAAGTGCATTGGTTGCACATGATGCTGTGGCAGAGTCTGCAGTGGTGGGTATGCCGCATGATATTAAAGGGCAAGGGATTTGCGCCTTTGTCACCCTACAAGCAGGGACAGCAGAGACGGATGAGTTACGTCAGGAACTGGTGGCTTGGGTACGCAAAATCCTTGGACCAGTGGCAACGCCAGATGCATTGCATTGGGCGCCGGCCTTACCAAAAACCCGTTCTGGTAAAATCATGCGCCGTATTTTAAGAAAAATTGCGGCCAATGAATTGGACTCTTTAGGTGATACCTCGACCTTGGCAGAACCTCAAGTGGTTGAACATTTGATTGCTACGGTTTATCCGAAGTCATAAAAACCATTTGAGCGTGAGTGATCACGTTCTGATGAAAGTTCACTATGGCTTATACGAAGGATTATTAAAGCAATAATGAACGTCCTTTCTCCTATAAAAGTTGATTAGGATGAAGGGCCGTTCATGATGCATTTTATCCATCCTAAATACGACGTATAAAATGATCAAATTATAAGTCGCCTGAATCTTGGTGACTTAGATTTCATTAGATATAGATTTTACAGATATAGACTGCAGGCATTGAGATAAGCTGAATGCCTCTACTTTGTTAAGCTAAAACGGTAACAGAATAATCAGACAGATATATGAACGCTTCAACTCCATTGACTCAAGATCCGATCGATATTGCCCAAAAACTGGCGGCAGAATTTGCCACGACGGCTGCTCAGCGTGATAAGCAGGGGGGAAATCCCAAAGCTGAACGTGATTTGATTCGTCAAAGTGGTTTACTTGCATTGTCCATTGGACAGCAATACGGTGGACAGGGTGCAGATTGGCTGACGATTTTTAAAACCATTCAAACCATTGCTCAAGTGGATAGCTCATTGGCGCATGTTTATGGTTTCCATCATTTATTAATTGCAACGGTACAGTTGTTCGCGCAGCCAGAGCAATATGGCCCGTGGTTTGAACAGACTGCACGTGAGCATTTATTTTGGGGCAATACCTTAAACCCCTTAGACCGTCGTACTACAGCGACGCAACTGTCTGAACACGAATACGTCTTTCATGGCGATAAAAGTTTTTGTTCGGGTTCCATGGATTCAGACATTTTGCTGTGTTCTGGCTTCAATGAAGATGGAAAATTATTGATCGGGGTGATTCCTACAGCACGTGAAGGCGTCAGTTTTCTCGGCGATTGGGACAATATGGGACAACGTCAAACCGACAGTGGAAGTAGCCATTTTGAACAAGTTAAAATTTCTAAAGATGAATTACTACTGAATCCGGGGCCTTTGAGTACACCATATTCGAGTTTACGCCCTTTGATTGCACAGTTGATCTTTGTGCATATGTTCTTGGGGGTAGCCGAAGGGGCATTTGAAACAGCAAAACAGACGGTACAAAGCCAAAAAGCATGGTCAAAATCATTGGTTGAAAATGCAGTGAATGACCCATTTATTCAAAAGCATTTTGCTGAGTTTTATGTGCAATTAGAAAGTGTACGTTTATTGGCAGATAAAGCGGTTCAGCGTTTGCAATGGGCTTGGGAGATTGGTGAAGCTTTGACGGCGGAACAACGTGGAGAAGTCTCTATTGCGATTGCAACTGCCAAAATCGCAGCCACCAATAGCTCGCTATACATTACGCAAAATATTTTCCAAGTGATGGGCGCACGTGCCACAACTGCCAAACTAAATTTAGATCGCTTCTGGCGCAATGTACGTACTCAAACCTTACACGATCCGATTGATTATAAATATCAGGAGGTCGGTGAATGGGTGCTCACAGCCAAAGTGCCAGATCCAAGTTTTTATTCTTAAACGTATATTGCACATGAGCCAATAAAAAGCCTCCGTTTTGGAGGCTTTTTTGCAATGTGCTGTCAGTCGATTTAACGCTGATGAATATTTTCTAAGGTATCGACTAAGGTTCGCGTTGTTTGATCAATTTCATAATTCACGGCATCACCGACTTGGACATCTTTCCATGTGGTGAGACGCAGTGTTTCAGGAATGAGATCGATTGAAATTTCACTATTGGCACGATCAACACGGTTCACAGTCAAACTGCAACCATTGAGTCCAATAAAACCTTTGAGAAAGAAATATTTAATATTGCCTGCTGGAATGTGAATATCGAGATGAAAGGTTTCCCCGCGATGCTCTAAGTTTTTGATCGTGGCTGTGCCTTCGATATGACCATACAGATTGTGACCACCATTTTCTGCTCCAACTTTGGCTGAGCGTTCGACATTGACCTCATCACCAGCTTTGAGAGTTTTCAGCGTGGTGAGTTGATTGGTCAAATCAGAGACATCAAAATGCACTTGGTTGGCTGCCAAATCAATATGTGTAGCCGTTAAACACACGCCATTAATCGCCACACTTGCCCCGATAAAGACATCATGAAAAAAATTCTGATGATTTGAAATCACCAAGGTTGTGAAGCCATTACCTTGACGAATCTCTAAGACTTTTTCTAAACCTTGCACGATGCCTGTATACATGGGAGCGTCTCTAAAATGATTTGCGTTTTCTGTATTGTAGGGACAAAACGAACGCTCGGCTATGCCTTAGAGTGACCATTTCAGTACAGCATTTTGATCTGTCGCAGTTCGATTTTGGCAATGGCCTACAATGCTCGGAATGTTTCAATTGCCGCTAGGCGAGACTGTTTTAAGTCAACGATCGGCTGAGGGTAGTTCAATTCCAATTGAGGATTTTTGGCAAAGGGTTGGTGAATTTGCTTTGCATCCAAATCTGCCAGTTCAGGTAGCCATTGACGTAGATAATCTCCGTTCGGATCAAATTTCTGAGATTGGCTGATCGGGTTAAAAATCCGAAAATAAGGTACAGCATCTGTACCCGTCGAGGCGCACCATTGCCAACCGCCATTATTGGCTGCTAAGTCACCATCGACAAGGTGCTGCATAAACCATTGTTCCCCCAACCGCCAATCGATCAGTAGATTCTTACTAAGGAACATGGCACAAATCATCCGCACCCGATTATGCATCCAACCCGTAGCCAGTAGTTGACGCATCCCTGCATCGACGATCGGAATGCCCGTCTGGCCGTATTGCCACGCAGAAAAGTCTTGTGGTGCATGGCGCCATTTTATTTTTAAGGTTTTGGTTTGAAACGGCTGGTGCTGAGAAACTTGCGGGTAGTCAAATAAAATGTGCTGGTAAAATTCACGCCAAAGCAGCTCATCGAGCCAAGTTTGTTGTCCTCTGTGGTCGATCTGGAAATAGCCGCCTTGTTCACGAAACAGGGCTTGCAGACATTGGCGAATAGACAAGATGCCCAAGTTTAAATACATGCCAATTCGACTGGTTCCATTGAGCGCAGGAAAGTCCCGATCATCAGCATAACGATGCAGATGTTGTTCAATAAATTCATCTAAGCACTGTAGTGCGTGATCTTCTCCAATCGGCCAAAGCTCGATTTGAGTAGCTAACAGCGATGTGGGATAAAAAGGAGTTAAATCAAATTGATTTTGCCACAGCGGATGCGGTTCGAGAGCCGCTTGGACTTCAATAGCGGGATAACAAGTAGGCAGACTGATGCTCAATTTTTCGTAGCAATTTTTCTTAAATGCACCGAAAACTTGATAAGGATGTCCAGATTGATTGCGAATACTGCCAACAGGAAACAGGGTGCGGTCATGGTACAGCTCAACAGAGATGTGCTGCTGTTCTAATAACTGTTGTACTTCGCGATCCCGTTTAAGTTCATTCACACCATGTTCAATATGTGCATGAACAGTGTGTATATTGAGCTGAGTACATAGGGTTAATAGCTCAGTGGCGATGTCTGACCAATGGGGAATATGCTGAATAATCAGTGGAATATTTAGCTCAGCCAATTGCTGTCGCAAAAGTTCCAGTTGGGCAAGATAGCGATGGATTTTAATGGGGGCATCGTCATGCCTTGCCCATTGTTCAGGAGAAAGCGCAATAAAGGCAATCGTTGGACCAGACTGTGTCGCCTGCCACAGTGCGCTATGGTCATGTCGTCTTAAATCTTGTCGAAACCAAACCAGTTGCATATTTATTGCCTCGTTTGTGTTGGAAATATCACTGGAATTACGGGGGTGTCAATTGGTGATAAAATCATCTAAAAAATATCGATTTTAATAAAAAACCATATAATATCTATCGTTTAACTTAACCGATTGCGCACAATTCTGTCAGCTTAAGCGTACAAGCAACGAAGTTTTTGACGCTAGGCGCACTTTTAAATTTTACCTAAGATGAACTCATACAGGAACAGGACGTTCCGGAACATAAAACAATAACAAAGTGTTCACCATCAGGACTGTGAAGCAAGACAGGAGTCATGCTTAAGTATCCATATAGAAAAAGCCCGACAGGATGTCGGGCTTTTTCTTTGTCTACAGGTCAGCTCATTTTTCTAGAATCAGAGCATGTTTTTAAATGGTACTCGAGATAAAAAATCCCCTAAGCCGAGCCTTAGGGGAGGAAAGTGAAGTGAGCCGGTTGTGATTATTATGCTGATTACATGAGCTGTGACTGCATCAACAATTATGCTGATTTAGCCTGCACAACTTGCTGCTGTTGAGCTTCCAGTTCACGAACCAGTGGCAACACTTTTTCGCCAAAGTATTCCACCTCTTCAATGAAGTGGAGAAAACCTGAGAGAACCAAATCGACACCTACACTTTTGAGTTCCACAATGCGTTCGGCAATTTGTTGTGGCGTGCCAATCAGATTGGTTTTAAAGCCGTCGTTGTATTGAACCAAATCTTCAAAAGTAGATTTTGCCCAGTTACCTTCGCCTTCTTTGGTGGATGCACCTGCTTCACGAGTTGCATCGCCAAAGGCATTGACCGCTTCAGTATTGGCATTGTCGATAATAGCTTGAAGCACCGCTTGGGCTTCTTCCTCCGTATCTCGGGCAATGATGAAGGCATTCACCCCGATTTTGACCTGATGGTTATTGGCCTTGGCTTTTTCACGAATATCATCGATCTGCTTTTTCAACTCAGCAGGGCTATTGCCGTTGGTGAAGTACCAATCGGAAACACGTGATGCCATGTCACGTGCTGCACGTGAACTGCCACCTTGGAAGATTTCAATATGCGGTTTTTGCACCGGTTTCGGAGATAGAGTGTAGTCTTTAAATTGATAGTATTTACCATCAAAACTAAAGTTATCCTGCGTCCAAACGCCTTTTAGGCTACGAATGAATTCTTCAGAACGCGCATAGCGTTGGTCATGCTCGGGCCATTCTTCTCCAATCGCATCAAACTCACCACGGAACCAACCACTCACGACATTAATCGCAATACGGCCATTGGTGAGATGATCGATGGTCGCCAATTGTTTCGCAGCCAGAGCTGGTTTCCAAGGGCCGGGTAAAATCGCTGCAATGACTTTGAGCTTTTCGGTTTTGGTCAAAATACCATGACTGAAACTCACCGACTCATGTTGATTTTCCGCGTTATAACCTGCGGTAAAACGAATTTGAGTCAGCGCATAATCAAAGCCACTTTTTTCTGCAGCTTGTGCCAAACGCACGTTATAGTCATAGCTCCAATCGGTACGCTGTTCAATATTACTGACCACCAAACCACCATTGACGTTTGGTACCCAATACGCAAATGTAATGTTTTTTTCTTGTACTGACATTTTGCAAACCCTCGGGATCGAATTGTTATGCTGTGGTGTTTAGGCCACTTGCGTTTTTGGCTTTTTACTATGCAGTCGAGCTTCAGCGGCATCCAAACTTGGAACAGCTGCAGAAGGAAGGACTTCTTCTTGCTCGATTTGCTTATTAATGCCCAAGTTTTGGTTGGCTTGTTGAGACTTGGCTTTCACCACTTCAGCACGCTGACCTTTGGCTGGAGCCCATTCCAAAATCGGCAGCGCACGTGCTACGGCTAAAGTAATGCGGTCACGGAGTAATTCACTATGAATGGTGTATTCAGGGGTGAAATCACGATCTGTTGCATAGACCCCAATCGGCAATGTTTGCGCTTGGAAGAAACTGAACAATGGACGCAGTTGATGTTCAAGCACTAAAGCATGGCGTTCAGAACCACCCGAAGCTGCAAGCAAGACAGGTACATCCACCAATGCAGTTTGTTCGACAAAGTCAAAGAAGTGTTTAAACAGACCTGTAAATGAAGCACGATAAACTGGTGTTCCAACAATCAGTGTATCAGCAGCTTCAACAGCAGCAAGGTCATCTTGTACACGTTGTGGCAATTGGTTACGGTAAATCGCGCCACCTAATAAATTGCCAATTTCACTAAACTTAATAAAATGCACATTGATTGGAGTTGCATCACCGAGTTCATCAACAATGGCTTGCACCAAAGCTTCAGTTTTAGATGGATTGTTTAGGCCACCTGATACAGCAACAATATTCAGGGGTTTTTGTAGATTAACTTGAGACATTTTTTAAACCTAAAAGTGTGGTTTCTCGGAATGCCTTTTATTAATCCCGACGGGTGGATCACTGTAAAATAACGAAAATCAGAAAAGTTATCTGATTTTTAGATATGTTGGAAAAACCACAAGATTCGTGAAATTTCAAATTTTAAACTGTTGATATTTCAACATATAATGCTTAGATATAAGCATTTTTACTGTGTTGATAAAATTTATATGAAAATATGATTAGATTTAAAGATTTATAGAAAATGCGAAAAAAGACGCATTTTAGGTGAAAATCTACATTTTAAATGCAAAAAAATAAGTTCTTGCATATCCTTCACATAGCATGTGTGGTTAGAATAGGGTCATTGTGCACAAGATCTCTCACGTTGCTTATGAATATTTTAATCGTTGATGATCACCCGCTGTTTCGTCATGCTTTAATTCAGGCGGTTCGTTATAGTTTGCCTCAGGCGCAAATTCATGAGACTGCAGCAGTCAATGAATGCTATGAACGTCTTGAAAATGGCCCTGAGCCTGATCTTGTGTTATTGGATTTAAACTTGCCGGGTGCTTCAGGCTTTTCTGCCTTGGTGCATATTCGCGCACAATATCCATCGATTCCAATCATTGTGGTCTCTGCGCATGAAGAAGCGTCGATTATCCAACGTGCGATTGCACATGGCGCGATGGGTTATATTCCAAAATCTGCGCATCCAAGTCACATTGGTGAAGCGATTCGTCAAGTCTTAGAAGGCGAGATTTGGTTGCCACCAAATTTACCAGCCAATATGAACTTTGATCCACGTGCTGCAGATGAAACGGCATTGGCAGAACGTATTCAGTCTTTAACACCGCAACAATTTCGCGTGTTGATGATGGTGGCGGAAGGTTTGTTGAATAAACAAATTGCCTATGAGTTGGATGTGTCTGAAGCAACCATTAAAGCGCATGTAACGGCGATTTTCCGTAAGTTGGGCGTACAAAACCGAACTCAAGCTGTATTGGCAATTAATGCATTGAATATTGAAGAAAAGAAAATCTAAGGATTTTTTCCATAAAAAAAGACCTCCATCGTGAGGTCTTTTTTATGCTATTTAAGTACTAATGCTAGCGCATGATCATTTCGCATTTTAAATGCCGTTTGGTCTTTACATGCGGTTTAAATGCAATAGAGCACTGCAACTTAACAATGACTTAAACAAACCACTTCAACTTAAGCAATATAGTCTTGCTTAGGCGTCAGATCGGTACAGTACAAAGGGTTGAGCGCACATTGCAATTCATCAATTTGTTCATCGGTCACATAGCCGCGCGCTTTGAGATAATCCGCGACACGGTCATCACGTAAACTCAAAAAGGCAGCGTCATAAACGCCCAAATCCACAAATAGGGCTGCAGTTTCTAAACTGTTAAAACGGTCCAGATAGACATCATTGTCATACATCAGGAAGATATGGTCTTGCTTGGAGTTGGCATCGACATTTAAACGTTGTGCCAATTCAAATGGCGCTGTTTTAATAAACAGTAAATCGGATAATTCATCAAACTGTGTTTTATCAAGCTGGTTTTGGTCGGTTTTGACTTTACCGAGCCAAGCTTTGAACACCAATACCGCACCGCCGCGCAGTAGCATGCTCCAAATCTGATGACGGGTGTCCAAACCTAAGCAATTGGATTCTGCTTCTAAATTTTGCAGTAGTAGATCTTCCTGTTCTGCCAGTCGATCGAATAAGCCAAGACCTTGGGGTTTGTAGGCATTCGGTGCAAAGACATCAAAATTCAGCTCGTCAAACACCTGCAAAGCCAGAGGAACGGCACTGCGATAGAGCGTTTCCAACGCTTCGACTTGCACATCACTTAACTTGCTGAACTTAAATAGCTGACGCCAGTCGATCTCTGGCAAAATGGCATTGGCGCCATATTGACGATGAAACTGTAGATTTTGATCAAAACCATGCGGCATTGTTTCTGAAATATTCACAAGATCACTCCTAATATGCGGGGAGATCAGCTTCTCAAGTGTTGAGTTATGACGCTTCTTGAATTGGCTTGAAACTGATCAACTTCTTATGAATATTTTTAAAACGAATGGCGGCAGCTAAATATAAGACTAAAGTTTTAGTTTTTATTTTTGGTTGTAAAAATCTTTTTTAAATCAAATATATTTTTAATTGTAACTAAGTGTACAAGTGTTCACTAATGCATTCGATATTTTTTGCCATAGGCAATCTAAATTTGATATTTATGGCTAATAAATAGACGAAATGTCGGGGCTATTTTGAATGATCTTGCCGCTGAGAAAAATTTTTTTGCCAGTTAGGTAAGTTTAAGTAAAAGCAAGGTAAACAAAAGCCCATTTCATGTGAATGAAATGGGCTACTTTTCACAGAGAGATGTCCTGTAACAGCGCTACTGATTTGAAATCTTCAAACCAGATAACCATGAACGGAGTGAAGCCGGTTTCAACGGTTTTTTCAGTAAGACGATGTTTAACTCTTTTAGACGTTGCGGTAGTTCAGGATCAGAATCTGCAGTAATCAGTGCCACAGGGACATTTTCCTGACGGTTATCTAAAATAAAGTCGAGACCAATCTTGTTGTTATTCAAGTGTTGGTCAACCAACCAAACTTGAATATTCTCTTGTTGAATCAACTCCATGGCCTGTTCAGGTTCAGTGGCTTTAAAGACTTGATAGCCCCATTTGGTCAGTAAGGTCGACATCCCTTCCAAAATGGTTTCATCATTGTCTAAGCACAGAATCTTATAGGCTTTGGTTTTCAGCGGAACCGCTTGGGGCGGTGCAGCGACCACTTTTGGCGCAGCGACCACCGGCACTTCAATCATAAAGCACGAACCATGACCAAGTTCTGAGAACACATGCACAGGATAGTCGAGTAGGCTGGTCATCCTTTGCACGATGGCTAAACCTAAACCTAGACCCTGTTCGCCCCATGGAGAGGTGTGTCCACAGCGTTCGAACTCTTGGAACAACTTAATGCGCTGTTCTTCCGCGATCCCAGGACCTGTATCCCAAACGCCAATACGAATATGCCCCGGACGTGCTGAACGCAGTACACCTACCACAACACGACCACGCGCTGTATAGCGTAGGGCATTACTGACGAAGTTTTGAATAATACGACGAATCCACTGTGGGTCGGTGTCAATCCAGAACTGAGCATCGTGTACGGTCAGTTTGATATTACGCTGTGCTGCAATCGATTTAAATTGCAGTTCAAGATCGCTGAGTAAGTCATGTAGTGGATAAGGCTGACGTTTCGGTTGAATGGTTCCACCTTCGAGTCGTGCAATGTCCAAGAGGGCAGAGAGCATACTTTCCGCACCATGCAGCGCACGATCAAGTTGCTGAAGCGTTTTACGATCATCATCATTTTGTACGCTTTGCTCGAGGGCGGTACTAAACAGACGCGCAGCATGCATCGGTTGCAATAAGTCATGGCTTGCAGCAGCAATAAAGCGGCTTTTCGACATATTGGCTTTATCGGCTTGCTCACGTGCCAATTGTTGTTCAGACAGGGCATCTGCCAACTGTTGGGTACGGTCTTGTACACGTCCTTCAAGCAAGGCTTCATTTTCACGGAATGCGGTAATATCGGCAAAGGTCGTGACGAAACCACCGCCTTCGATTGGGTTCCCGCGCATCTGAATTACACGACCATCTTTACGAATTCGTTCAAATTCGTGTGCGCTGCCGACTTGCATCCAATGCATGCGTTTACGCACATGTTCCTCGACTGAACCGGGACCACATTCGCCGCGTTCAGCGTTATAACGAATCAAGTCTGAAATTGGGCAACCGACATAGACAATGTCTTTTGGATAATCAAACAGTTTGAGGTATTGATTGTTCCATGCCACCAAACACATATTTTCATCAACCACGGACACACCTTGAGTCATATGGTCGATCATGGTCATGATCAGGTTTTGGTTAAAGCGCTGCCACTGTGAGGCTTGGTCAAGAATATTGGCGACCTGACCGAGTGCTAAACCATTATTGACCATGGCTGTGGTGAGTAAGGTACGGGCAGATGCCGCACCGATGGTGCCGGCAAGATACTGTTCGGTAAAACGCCACCACATGCCGTTGGCGCTGCTATTTTCATTTAAAACGACATTGTTTTGTGCGCAGAACTGGTTGAAGGCACGCATGGTTGGACCTTCACCGGTAATGCGTTTTGCCAAAGTAATCAGATCACCTACTTTTAGACGCGCCACATCATGGTGAATATAACTTATGTCATTCGATGTACTTTGAGCAGGAAGGGGCTTGGTTTCATAATAAAAGAAACTTTCGGCCTGAATTTGCTCGGCAACACTTGGACGGAAGACGCGGGAAATCCAAATATAGAGGGTGATATTTAAACCGAGTGCCCAAACTACGCCATGGGTAAGTGGATCGAAAGATTCAAACCCTAAAAGTGCTTCAGGACGTAACCAACTCAAGCCTAGCGGACCCTGACTTAAAAGATTTTCGGTAAATGTTTTAAATTGTTCAGGTAGGCTACGCAATACGGTTGGTAATAACAGGGTATAAGCCCACATGCCAAAACCGACCAACAGACCCGCATATACACCTTGCTTGCTTCCGCCACGCCAATACAAACCACCAATTAGCGCCGGTGCAAACTGAGCCACAGCACTGAAGGCCAATAGGCCAAATACCGATAATTGGTCAATGTCATTGAAGAAATGGAAGAACAAGAAGCCCAATAACATGACCGCTAAAATACACACACGACGAGTGAATTTCAGTACGAGTGGTAGGCGTTTGTCATGACGTGACAATAAGCGTGTACGCCACAGTGCAGGCATGATCAAGTCATTACTGAGCATAATCGACAAGGCCACTGACGATACCAACAGCATGCCTGTCGAAGCAGAAAAACCACCGAGAAAGGCAAGTAAAGTCAACCAGTCTTGGTTATAACTTAAAGGCAGTGAGAGCACAGCAACATCGGGGATTGCCAAGTAGGCAGGTGCTGCATGCAGCGCCCAACTGGCAATCGGGATGATCGCGATAATGGTTAAAATCAGATAAATGGCAAACCAACGACGAGCACCACGGATATGCTTTTCATCACGTAGTTCAACCACCGCGACATGGAACTGACGTGGTAGACAAATAATCGCTAAAGCAGCCAATAATGTTTGAATCCAAAAGCTTTCTGGCACACCTTTGAGCTGGACATCTTTAAATGTACTGCTAATGTCATGGCTGATTTGCGCCATGTTTTCAGGTGATTCAAAAACAAAGAAAAATGCGACTGCAAGTAGTGCAAACAGCTTGACGAAAGACTCAAATGCCACAGCCAACATTAAGCCGCCGTGCTGTTCAGTATTGGCAATCTGTCGTGTCCCAAACATCATCGCCAAAATCGCCAATACACCGGTCAAAAACAGCACACTATTGGTGGTACCTGTCAGACCAGCGGTCGGTTCTAAAATGACTGTTGCACTTAAGGCAATCGCACGTAGCTGCAAGGCTAAATAGGGAATAATGGCAATTACGGCAAGGATCGTGACCAGTGATGCTAAGGGGCCACTTTTACCATATCGTGCTGCTACAAAGTCGGCAATCGATGAAATGGCATGATGCTGACGGACACGCCCTAAACGTCGCCAAATATCATAGCCGAGCGCAACAAATAGCAGCGGTCCCAGATAAATTGGCAGGAAAATAATGCCCTCACGAACGGCGGCACCTGTTGCGCCATAAAATGTCCAAGATGAACAGTAAACCCCTAAAGTTAGGCTAAAGAGAAGCATTCTGCCGCGAGTACTGAGCCTGCTGGCATGCTTTTCACCAAAGAATGCACATACAAAGAGTAATGCGATGTAAAGGGCCAATACCCCGACGATAAGCCAACTATTCATAAAGCCTGCAGCATATTAATTCTCGCTTAATGATAACGCATCCATAGGCTTAGGAAGGTTATTGCTCAAAATTTAACGACCAAAGTCTAAATTACAAGAGATAAGGAACATTGGTAAGTTTAGCTTCGAAATAATTCGAATTAGAAAATTGCGCGCCAAGGTTCGGCGTAAGGAGAATATTATGGATGAGAGACAGGTAGAACAAATTCTACAGAATCCAAAATTTAAGGAAATGGTCAGCCGTAAAAGTAAGTTGAGCTGGACTTTGACGATCATCATGTTGGTGGTCTATGTCGGCTTTATGCTCCTTGTGGGCTATAACAAAGAGTTCTTGATGCAATCCGTGAGTGGTGGTGTGACCACGATTGGTATGCCATTAGGTCTAAGCATTATCGTATTGTCATTCTTACTGTGTGGTGTTTATTCGTATATTGCAAACAACAAGTTGGATGCATTAAACGCAGAAGCAATGCGTGAAGTAGAAGCAATTACTCAAGAAAAAGGACCGCACTAAGATGAAATGGAATTCATTGAAAGCAATAGTATTAGCGGCTCCTGCTCTGCTCATGTCAAGCATGGCAATGGCTGGACCAGATTTAGGTGAAGCACAGCAACAAGCAACCAACTGGCATGCGATTATCATGTTCGCAATTTTTGTTGGCTTGACTTTGTTTATTACCAAATGGGCAGCGAAGCAAACCACCAACACAGCTGACTTCTATACAGCGGGTGGTGGTATTTCGGGTTTCCAAAATGGTTTAGCGATTGCCGGTGACTATATGTCAGCAGCATCGTTCCTCGGTATTTCCGCAATGGTATTCAGTTCAGGCTTTGACGGCTTGCTGTATTCATTGGGCTTTATGGTGGGTTGGCCAATCGTATTGTTCTTGGTGGCTGAGCGTCTGCGTAACTTAGGTAAGTTCAACTTATCTGACGTGGTGTCATTCCGTCTAGCTGAGAAACCTGTCCGTACCCTTGCAGCAGTAAGCTCGCTTGTGGTTGTAGCGTTCTACCTGATTGCACAGATGGTGGGTGCAGGTCAATTGATTAAACTACTATTCGGTTTGAACTACAACATTGCGGTTGTGATCGTTGGTCTACTGATGATGGCTTATGTAATCTTCGGTGGTATGTTGGCAACAACTTGGGTACAGATCATTAAAGCAGTGATGCTACTTTCTGGCGCAAGCTTCATGGCATTCATGGTCATGAAAGGCGTGGGCTTCAGCTTCTCTGAAATGTTCACTCAATCGATCCAAGTTTTCTCTAAAGTACATGACGTATCTTTAGCTGAAGCTGCAAACATTATGGGTCCAGGTAAACTTGCAGCCAACCCAATTGATGCGATCTCTCTAGGTCTTGCATTGATGTTCGGTACAGCAGGTCTTCCACACATTTTGATGCGTTTCTTTACTGTAAAAGATGCAAAAGAAGCACGTAAATCAGTAGTTGTTGCTACAGGTTTTATTGGTTACTTCTACCTATTAACTTTCATCATCGGTTTTGGTGCGATCCTTTATGTATCGAACAACCCACAATTTCTTGATGTAGCGAAAATGGCGGTAACTGGCAAGTTAGAACTTGTTGGTGGTAACAACATGGCAGCGGTTCACTTGTCTGATGCATTGGGCGGTGACTTGTTCATGGGCTTTATTTCAGCGGTAGCATTCGCAACAATTCTTGCAGTAGTTGCAGGTCTAACGTTGTCTGGTGCTTCAGCAATTTCACATGACTTGTATGCAAACGTATTCAAGAAAGGTCAAACTACACCTGAATCTGAACTTCGTATGTCTAAAATCGCGACTTTAGGTCTTGCGATCTTCGCAATGATTTTAGGTATCTTGTTCGAGAAACAAAACGTTGCATTCATGGTCGGTCTTGCATTCTCTGTAGCTGCATGTGCAAACTTCCCAGTGCTTGTATTGTCGATGTTCTGGAAAGGATTAACGACGCGTGGTGCAGTGATTGGTGGTGTGGTTGGTCTAGCAACTGCTGTGATTCTAATTGTATTGTCTAAAGCAGTTTGGGTAGATACATTCGCAATCTCTGAAACACCAATTAACCCATTCAATGGTCCTGCTATCTTTGCAATGCCATTGGCATTCATCTGCTGCTGGTTGTTCTCTGTGACTGATAATTCAGCACAAGCACAAGCTGAGCGTAAAGCATTCGATGCACAGTATGTACGTTCACAAACTGGTATTGGTATCTCTGGTGCTTCAGATCACTAATCTGAATCGCCTAAAAAGCCCCTAATAAGGGGCTTTTTTTATATTTAGTGAATGATATGACGCAGAGGTTTGTAGACAAATCTCTGTCCTATTTGCGTGTATAATTTTCTCCATTGATCGACATTTTCCAATGGCCTTGATCATCTTGATAAGGTGAGCGCTGAATGGTGAATTGTTGAGAGAAATCATCCTGACCGATGCTAAAGCTCTGATCACCAAAACTGCTCAAATGGGCTTTTATTCGCGACTGTTCAGCACCACTGAAGGTTTGGTTGGCAATACTTTTTTCGGTATGTTCTTGATGGTGATACGTCACTTCGCCCGACGCTTTGATCACTAATTCACTGTGGTTGTTTTGCCAAGTCCCCACATAATTTTCATGGCCTTTGAGGAGTGGACTGTCTTGTGTACAGGCAGAGAGCATGAGCAGATAGAGGGGTGCAGATACGAGATGTTTTTTCATAATGAAATCTACCACGCAGGAGATTCCTTTGAATATGTGCCTGAAAACTGAAACTTACAGTAGGTTTTTTGAACCTCTTTGGTAATAAGAAACCCAGCTAGAACAGTGCTCATATGGATGCTTTTTCAGATTAAGATCAACAAATTTTTGCAATAAAAAAAACTCACTTCGTGCTAATTTAAAATCAATCAGTTGATGATGCTTCAGATCGATCATTTCAGCGCATGAAAAAAATATAGAGATTGAAAATAATGCAAGGTTTTGTAGATGTTTGGAAAAGCTTTAGACTTTTACCCTCAGCATGGCTGTTACTGGTGCAGTTTCTGATCTTGGTTTTAACCGCGATTACCCGAGAAAGTCTGTCTTTTCGTGCGCTAATTTGGGTACTTGGGGTGTCGGTACTATTGATCATTGCCAAAGTGATTCGCCAAACTCCAATGTTTACGATTCTAGGACTGAGTTTTGTTGGCTGCGCCGTATTGTTTTCTACTTTGATTATGCTCGGTGTAAATCATCCCAATATTCAAATTATTGCGCATGGTTTTGAAGCATGCGCATATTTTAGTGCAGCCTATGGCTTATTACGCTATATGTTTGCCGATCGTTATTTAACCAAAGACGAACTTTTTGCAGCCGGGGCAGTATTTACCCTCATCGCATGGGGTTTTGCTTTTCTCTATAGTATTTGTCAGCTAATTTATCCGGATAGTTTTGTGAATCCTGCAGAGCCGGGCATGCAGTCGTGGTTAGATTTATTATTTTTAAGTTTTAGTTTGCAGTCTGCCACGGGCTTGTCGGATCTCATGCCTGGGAGCGCGCCTGCACGGGTGTTGGCTATGCTTCAAATGTTTTGTGGGGTGATGTATTTGGCTCTCATCGTTTCACGCTTAATTGCTTTGCAATATATTGCCCATTTACCGGAACGCCATGAGCCCAAAGACAAATAATGGCAGGATAAAAAAAGGACGCAAATGCGTCCTTTTTGGTATTCAGTATCTAATATGAATTAGAAACGGAATTTAGCGTTTACGCCAACAGTTTGAGTGTCAAGCGCAACTTCTTCAGCATTAGCATTTACATAGCTAGCACCAACTGCAACAGCAGGAGTGATGAAGTAGTTTACGTTCGCGCCCCAAGCTGAGTCTGGAGTACCAGCAAAGCTAGATTCAGCGTAAGAAGCACCAACGCTTAATTTAGGAGTTACGAAAAGATCAGTTTTGAATTGGTAAGCAGTGTCATCACCGTAGATGATGCCTGATTCGAAACCAATTGCCATGTTAGTGTCGTCGATTGCGCCAACATATTTAGCACGTGCAGTGATTGCGTCTTGGTCTTGGCCAATAGTTGTAGCTTCAGCAACAGCTTTAGCAACACCGTTACCCATAACGTTGAACGCGTCAACAGCAGCTTGGTCAGCAACGCTAGTGTAACCAACAGCAACTAAGAAGTTTTGAGTTGGAAGCGCACCAACTTCTAATGCATAACGGTCGCCGTTGTCTTCTAATACTTTAGATGCTTGGTTTTTAGAATCTAAAATAGTGTGGCTGTAAGACGCGCTTGCATATACAGGAACAACTTTAGTTGGAACATAAGCTTCAGCTTTAGCACCAAAGTTATGAGCAACTACGTCAACACCTTGTGAACCAACTTCACCGTAGTTGTAAGCAACAGATACGTTAGAAGCTTGGTTTAAGAATGCAGCTTCAGCTAAAGGACCTTTTGTAGAGTCAACATTTTTTAAGTAGTAAGTACCTTGAACACCACCAATGAAATCTTTGTCATTTGCAGTTGTGTCGATGTATTCTGCTTGGCCTTGAACTTCAAATTGGTAAGCTTGAGCACCGGTCATGGCTAATAATAAAGCAGTGGCTAAACCGAGTTTTTTCATGATTTTCTACCAGTTGTTACAAATGGATTAAACATTGAGCATTGTATTGTAACAATATATTAAGTCAATGATCCTAAAGGTTATTATTCAGTCTCTGACTCAGATCTTTATTTCATAATAAGAAATTCAGTTTTTACTCTAACTAATAAGTCACTGAAAAAAAATCATTGAGAACAATTAAGTAAGTTTGATTAAATTCTTAATTAAAAAAATACACTTGAAAAAATACACAACTTCTCAATCTAAAATAACAATTATTATTGTTATTTTAATTTAAAATAACATTTATGGTAGTGGGTAAATTCTAACGCTTTTCACGCATTTGAGGTAATAAATCGGGACTTTGACTGCTGAATTGTTGGGCTAAAACCACTTATTTGTATATTAAATAGACATTTTTGTTTTAAGTTTGAGGGATATGTCACTTAAATATGTGTCTTTGTGATATTTTTAATATCCTAGTGAAATACTTGGCTTTACATCAGGTTTTATTTGATTCATAATTTGCCAATCGAGTCGTCACACGGTTTAAAAGTGTGACTTTGACCCTGATTCTCCATTATTGTTTTTTATTCGCCCAGCTTTCCCCAAGGTTGGGCTTTTTTTTATTCAAAAATGCAACTTTATATTAAAGATAAAATATAGAGCAAATATCTTGTAGAAATAAATGCACTTTTATGGTGCGTTAATAATTCTATTTATCTTTCAATTAAAGTGATATAGACAAAAAAAATCCTGATTTTCAAGGAAAATCAGGATTTTTTAGCCAAAATTTTCGGGAAACTAAAATATTCTGCTGAGGAAGAAATCTAGTGTGCCCTAATACGGTGCATTCTGCACCAATTTATTGCAATTGTAAATATTTATTTAAACAAGTTAATAAAAAATATTTCGCTTTGAAATATGCTGCTGTTTTTTAGCAAATTATCTCGTTCTAAAGTGATAAAAATGTGACAGATTAAGCACATTTATATAGAATTTAGAGCTATAAATGTTCACTTTACAAATTAATAAATTATTGGTCATTAATTTAAATATTCCCGCGTTTAGTTGAGAAGTGGGTTGGGGTATGCAACAAGTGTGGGGCATAAAATAGATGGAAACATTACGAACAGAGCATATTAGTAAGCGCTTGCAACTTGCGATGCTAGTAATCGTCTTGTCTATCGTATTTATCAGTGTTCCATTGATTGTGAGCAGCAATCAAAACTACCTCAAAAGTGCCGAAGCGCTGAAAGAAATTCAGATGCTGAAAATGGTGGCAGATTTAACCAACCAAATTTCCCGTGAACGTGCGCCAGCTAACAGTGCAATGTCGAGTCAAGGTGAACAGCGCGAGCAAAAAATTATTGAGTTGGCTGAATATCGTCAAGGCGTTGATCGGCAATATCAAGATACACTGAAAGTTTTAAAAGAAACGGGCTTTGCACCGATCGCCCAGCAGTTAGAGTCCAATTTATATCCATATTTGTTGCAGGGTCGCAAAACGGTCGATCAATATATTGCGCTGCCGACACAACAACGTGAAGCTAAAAAATTGGATCATGCCATTTTGGCGATGTTCCAAGCTTGGGATCAAAGCTATATTGCCATGCAGAAATTGGTCAATTATTCTCATGGTAAAGATACTCGTGTATCGAATTATTACACGCTGATTTTATTACTGGCAGAATTACGTGATTAGGCGGGAAGAGTCGCATCAAATATTATGGCTGCGGTATCATTTCAACAGGAAATTCCAGAGCAAAATTTAGCGCGGAGTTTACAAACCCAGCGTCAAACACGCTATCTATGGGAATTGATCAATGTCGTGCAGTCTGAACATGACAAAACTCCCGAGTTTAAACAGTTACATCATGCGGTAAGGACGGAATTTTTAGATAAAGGTTTGCCAATTATTGATGGTTTGACTCAAAAAAGTCTTCAACATCAGCGTTATCACATGGATGGCACCCAGCTCACTGATGCAATGGTCAATAAATTTGTCACAGTGGTGGAATTGCAAAGTTATATTGTAGATTACAGTCTCAAAGTAGCTGCGGATGAACAACGTGAAGCGCGAAATAAATTGATTTTCACGCTTTTTGTCTCGCTCGTGTCATTACTGACTGCATTATTAACGATGTTCTATGCCAAGAAATGGGTGTTTGAACCTTTAATTCGTGCTCGTAATCAGTTATTTAAACTGGCTCGGCACCGACAAATGGATCAAGGCGTGATTGAACCTGCCAAAGTAGGTTATCTCAGTTTATTTGATGCCATTCAGCATATTGAAAACATGTTGGAACAGCGTGATGCCTTTGAATTTCAGCTTAAACATATTGCCAATACTGACTCACTCACCAATGTCGCCAATCGTTTTGCCTTAGATGAATATATTAAATTTCGCGACAGCCAAAATTCAGGCTTTTTACATACAGCACTGATCGTGATTGATATTGATCACTTTAAACAGGTGAATGATCGCTATGGGCATATTGTCGGTGATTTGGTGATTCAACATGTTGCCAATCAATTACGACAACATATTCGTTCATCCGACTTGGTGGTGCGATATGGTGGAGATGAGTTTTTAGTCCTGATCGAGGGGATTGATATGCTCAAAGCCCAGCACATTGCCGAAACCATACGGCATGATATTCAGCATGTGAATTTCAATTTGGCAGAAGACGAAGCCGATCTCATCGTGACGGTGAGTATTGGTGTTGCAGTGGGTGCCAAAAGCTGGATCGATTTATTAGAGCGCGCAGACCAAGCGTTGTTTAAAGCCAAAGCTGCGGGGCGTGATCGTGTTTCAGCCTAAACGCAGCTTGGCAGATTCATAAATTTAGCCAGAAAAATCAATTAATCTTCATCTTTATATAATTTGTTGCAGGCTTGTTGGTTCATTTGACTACCATCTTCATTCCAACACTGGGCTTGGGTAATTTTGCCTAAATTGTACTGAAGCACCGCTTCAGGTTGCCCATTGTCATACCAAATTTTATAACTGTTATGACGAACGCCATTACGATAATAACCTTGGCGTTCTAGTTTGCCGTTTTCAAACCACATTTTCAGCTCACCAATCAGTTTATTATTTTGAAAATTGGCATAGGTCCACGGTTTACCATCGCTATACCAGCGTTGGCGCAGGCCATGCTCGATACCATTTTTATAATTTTGAGAAAAAGCCAGTTGGCCATTTGGATGCCAAATTTTGTAATCCCCCTGAGATTCACCATTGATGATGCTACTTTCTTGCTCTTTTATCCCATTGGCAAACCAAAACTCGAGTTTGCCTTCGTACTCCCCATTTTTATAGGCAATGCGGCTACGGGGTTTGCCATTGGGGAAGAAACTTTCAAATACGCCTGAGCCTTGAATACCATCTGGAAAGTGAATTAAATGTTCACATTCACCGTTTTTAATTTTGCTATTACTCAGAAAGATGGTGGTCAGGGCATTGCCATTGGCATAGACATATTGATTTTCATAGATCCCTTTGTGTGAAGTCGGGGTACTGAGGGCTTTACACTGCGGCTTATCTTTCCATGGGCTAAGATCGGGGTCTTCTTGTGAGACAAACAGCACCATGTATTCGTTTAGATAGCCATCGGCAAAGCTATATATTGGACATAATAAGAGGCTGAAACTTAAGATAAATTTATTCATTGTTAGTATGCTTTTATATTTTAAAAAGTTAAAAATTATTCGTTGTTGAGTCCACGATAGGCGTCATCATAAGGATGTTTTGTTTAAAAATAAATAGTGGATGCGCTAAGTTTGCAACAGATAGAAGACTGTTGAAAAGTAAACAATTCAGATTTGAACTTCATCTTATACTATGGACTTTAAACGCCATAAAAATAGTGCAATGAAAAAAATATATCTATCGTTGATGACTGTCCTGAGTTTGTCAGCATGTACAACAAATGAAGGCATGTTGGATTCATCTCAACACTTAAAACAAACGGCTCAAGCCAATTTAGTAAATTCACGGGTGAGAGAGATTCCGTCTTTATTTAATCAAGCACAAACACAGGCAGTATTTGTCACATTTGATGGTCAGCGTTTAAGTCATTATGGCAATGACTTACAGCGCGCCCACACTGAATACATTCCCGCATCTACTTTTAAAATGTTAAATGCATTAATTGGTTTGCAGCATCAGAAGGCGACAGCCACTGAAGTTTTTAAATGGAAAGGTGAAAAACGTGCTTTCCCGTCATGGGAAAAAGACCTGACTTTGGGTGAAGCGATGCAAGCATCTGCAGTTCCTGTATATCAGGAACTGGCAAGGCGAATAGGTTTGGCGTTAATGCAACAAGAAGTCAAACGGGTCGGTTTTGGCAATGCCAATATTGGCAAACAGGTGGATAATTTTTGGTTGGTTGGGCCGTTAAAGATTACGCCTGAACAAGAAGTCAAATTTGCGTATCAGCTTGCGACAGAGAAATTACCGTTTGATGTCGCGGTACAAAAGCAAGTTAAAGATATGCTTTATATTGAAAGCCGTGGGGATGCGAAGTTATATGCCAAGAGTGGTTGGGGTATGGATGTAGAGCCGCAAGTTGGGTGGTATACCGGTTGGGTAGATGATGGTCATGGCAAGATCACGGCGTTTAGTTTGAATTTGCAGATGGCTGCAGGGGATGATGTGGCGGAGCGTAAGCAGTTGACGTTGGATGTGTTGGATAAGTTGGGTGTGTTTCATTATTTACGTTAATTTTTTGAATTTTGAATTTTGAATTTTGAATTTTGAGTTGGCACGTCCTCGCTTTGCATTAGGTTTTAGCTTCCATTGCGTAGGATTTATCTTACTTTTGAAAGCACAAAAGTAAGCAAAATGCTTTTGTTTGACTGAGGGCACATCCGTGCTGCCCCAGTCAAACAGGCGACATCCATGTCGCGTCATGTGATTGAATATTGTGAAGAACAAGAATTTATTTAGAAATGGCTTTGTTTAAGCTCGTATAAAGTGATTTTCTAGCTTCTAAAATTTCAACTCTATATTGAGCAGTTGTTTCAACATTGATAGCTCCATTTTTACAAAGTGTATAAGCGTTAAATTTTCCGAGTAATTCGCCATAAATTCTTAGCTTTTCTTGTTGTTCAATATATCCATGTAAAAGAAGTAAACCTTCATTTTTGCTAAGCAAATTAAAGTCATTAAAAAGTGCGTGTCTTAGAGGTTTAAGTCTGTCTGAAATCTCATTAAGAGCTGGTTGAGATTGTTTTGTTTCAAATTCAAAAATTGCCCAAATTTTTAAAACGAGATGATTTATTTCCTCGAGATCTTTGGAAATATTGGTCAATAAATTACGATTATATAGAAGGTTATCTTTTGCTACTGATGCTGAAATATTTGCCTTTTGATTTAAGTAGGTAATTACGCCAGTTATCAGTGCTCCTAAACCAATTTTTACGGCTGTATCAATTATCTCTAATAAAGTCATATAAATAAAAAACGGTGAATGAATCACCGTTTTATCATGCACTTAAAGGAAAGTGAATCTTATTTCAACATCGGCTTTAAGAACTTCGCTGTATGTGACACTTTATTCTTCGCCACTTGCTCTGGCGTACCTTCGGCAATAATCATACCGCCGCCCGCACCACCTTCAGGGCCTAAGTCCACAATCCAATCGGCAGTTTTAATCACATCCAAGTTATGCTCAATCACCACGATGGTATTACCCTTATTACGTAGCTCATGCAGGATGTCGAGCAATTTAGCAATATCATGGAAGTGTAAACCTGTCGTCGGTTCATCAAGTACATACAAAGTCTTGCCTGTATCACGTTTTGCTAACTCACGAGCCAATTTGACACGCTGTGCTTCACCACCTGAAAGTGTGGTTGCAGACTGACCCAAACGGATATAGCCCAAGCCCACTTGGTTCAAGGTTTCCAAACGACGGTGAATCACAGGAATAGCGTCGAAGAAATGCATCGCATCTTCAACCGTCATTTCTAAGACATCTGAAATATTACGACCTTTATAACCAACTTCTAACGTTTCACGGTTATAGCGCTTGCCGTGGCAGGCATCACAAGGCACATACATATCAGGTAAGAAGTGCATTGCGACTTTAATCATACCGTCGCCTTCGCAGGCTTCACAGCGACCGCCTTTCACATTAAACGAGAAACGACCTGCAGCATAACCACGTGCTTTAGCTTCAGGGGTTTGCGCAAAAAGTTCACGAATAGGGGTGAACAAACCAGTGTAAGTTGCGGGGTTTGAACGTGGTGTACGACCAATTGGGCTTTGGTCAATATCGACGACTTTATCGAGGAACTGTAAGCCGTCAATCGAGTCAAATTTTTCCGCAGTCAGTGTGGTTGCACCGTTCAATTGAGTTGCTGCAAGTGGTAACAAAGTACGGTTAATCAGCGTCGATTTACCTGAACCGGACACACCTGTCACACAGGTCATCACACCTAAAGGAATAGTCAAATCGACATTTTTCAGGTTATGACCCGCAGCGCCCATTAACTTAATTTGCTCTTCAGGTTTTGGCGGTTGTGTTCGTGTTTTCGGCACATCAATACTGAGTTTTCCTGATAGATATTGACCGGTTAATGAATCTGGATTTGCCAAAATTTCGTCATACGTCCCTTCGGCAATCACATGACCGCCATGCACACCTGCACCTGGGCCGATATCAATAATATGGTCAGCCGCTCGAATGGCATCTTCATCATGCTCTACAACGAGCACGGTATTACCAAGGTCACGTAGGCGAACTAAGGTTTCAAGCAAGCGGTCATTATCACGCTGATGTAGACCAATTGACGGTTCATCAAGGACATACATCACGCCCATGAGGCCCGCGCCAATTTGCGAAGCCAAACGAATACGCTGAGCTTCACCACCCGACAGTGTTTCTGCCGAACGCGATAAACTTAAATAGTTCAAACCGACAGAGACTAGGAAGTGCAAACGTTCACGAATCTCTTTGAAAATCTTGTCAGCAATTTCGCCTTTGGCACCGCTTAAGTTGAGGTCTTGATAATAGCTTTCAGCATCGCCAATCGACATCTTGGTGATTTGCGCAATGGTTTTATCTTTAACTCGGACATGACGTGAAATTTCATTGAGACGTGAGCCACCGCAAGCATCACATGCGGCATTGGATAAATACTGTGCTAAATCCTCACGCACATAGTTCGACTCCGTTTCACGGTAGCGACGTTCTAGGTGCGGCAAAATCCCTTCAAAGGCTTGCACACGTTTGTGCGAACGACCACGTTCATCAATATAGCTGAGGTCAACTTTTTCCTTGCCTGTACCATAAAGGAATTTCTTTTTGGTCTCGGCATCGAGTTCATTCCACGGTGTGTCTAGAGAATAACCAAAATGATCGGCAACTTTTTGGATCATGCTGTAGTAATACGGACGTTGACGGTCCCAACCACGGATTGCCCCTTGGCTAATCGAAACTTCATTATTGGGAATCAATTTGTCAGCACTAAAATGGCTGCGTGTGCCTAAACCATCACAAACAGGGCAGGCACCGAATGGATTGTTGAAGGAAAATAGCCGTGGTTCGAGTTCACCGACGGCACGTTCACATTCAGGGCAGGAGTGTTTGGCTGAAAATACGCGGTCTTCTTGTTCGCCTTTCATCCATGACAAAATGGCAATATCACCGCCCATGCGTAAAGCCGTTTCAAAACTTTCTGCAATCCGGTTGCCAAGATCATCACGTACCTTAAAACGGTCGACAACGACTTCAATGGTGTGCTTTTTCTTTTTATCTAATTCGGGTGGTGTATCGATATCAATGACTTCACCATCGACACGGGCACGGACAAAACCCTGACCTTGTAATTGTTCAAATAAGTTGGTGTATTCACCCTTACGGTCACGGACCACAGGGGCAAGCAACATAAGCGCCGTACCTTCTTCTAGACCTTTGACGGTATCAACCATTTCAGACACAGTCTGAGCCACCATCGGGAGGTCATGTTCAGGACAATACGGCGTGCCGACACGGGCATAGAGTAGACGTAAATAGTCGTAAATTTCGGTGATTGTTCCCACTGTTGAGCGTGGGTTGTGGCTCGTTGATTTTTGTTCGATGGCAATCGCAGGACTCAAGCCTTCAATCGAGTCAACTTCGGGCTTTTCCATTTGCGAAAGGAATTGGCGTGCATAGGCAGATAAGGACTCAACATAGCGACGTTGACCTTCAGCATACAAGGTATCAAAAGCCAAAGAGGACTTCCCTGAACCAGAAAGACCCGTAATGACCACAAACTTGTCGCGTGGAATATCGAGTGACACATTTTTTAAGTTATGGGTACGTGCGCCTCGAATACGGATATGGCTTTGGCTCATGCAAGGGGTCCTAAAATATTCACCGAAAAACCTATATATGATAGCGCATGAAAAATGTTCAAGTGTAATTTAAACCTAGATTTATGCGTGACTTTGTGAGAAAAATGGCCGAATCAAAATATAGCTGTCTGTGCCGATGCCCTAAAACATCCGCAAATCAGCAATCTAGGACTTTTAACATGAAATGGCAACTTCATCTCAATCCAACATTAGGTGTGATGGGTTTATTGATGTGTAGTGTGTTTTTGAGTGCATGTACCCCGAACCACACACCGAAAGCGCAAAAATATGACAGCTTAGAACAAGCAACTTTGGCGCTGAATACCGAAAGTGAAAAAATTGATCTGTATATTGCGAAATTAGGTCAAGCCAAAACAGAAGCTGAAAAAAAGCATCTGGCTTGCGAAAAAATTCCTCAACAGTTTGATTTGGTTTTGGCAATTGTTGAAAACAATCAACATTTGATGAGTGCTGAAGATTTAAAAGTTCAAGCGCAGTTTAAGCAAATGGCTGAGCAACAAAAAGCGCGCTTTACATCTAGCCTATGGTGTAAAGGTGCATAAAGATCACGGCACTATGACTGTTTTGAGTTCATCGTTTAAATCTCCTGTGTCATGCGCATAACAATCCATTGGAAAATCTCAGGACTATCGCAGAAAAGGCGTAAAATGCAGTTTTCTCGAAACTATAGAATGCCATGTTGTCCTTATTTCTCAAAAGCTTAATGGGTGCCTTTGTTGTGGTATTAATTGCTTTGCTGTCTAAAAGTAAGGCGTTTTATATTGCAGGTTTGGTTCCATTGTTTCCGACTTTTGCGTTGATTGCTCATGTAATTGTGGCAAATGATCAGGGTGCAGCCGCATTACAAAAAACTGCACTGTTTGGACTCTGGTCTCTCATCCCGTATTTCATTTATTTATTGATGGTGTACCTGCTCGCAACACGTGTGAGTTTAACGGCATGTTTGAGTGTAGCAACGTTGAGTTGGGTGCTTGCTGCGGCTGTTTTGATTTATGCATGGCAGAGTTTTCAGTAAGCATCAAAAGCCTATATCGATGCTGATTTAGATCAATTTTTTATGGGTTCTAGATCATTTATAAAACAATAGATTTGGCTAAAATTATGATGAATTTCCAATCGTTAAATGTGTGATTTTAAATGTAAGTATTTGAATAATTAATTATAATTCTGACAGAACAGCAAATAATCATGATAAGAGCAAATAATGTTAAAACAATTTTGGGTGATCATCTGCCTCATGTTTTCAAGCCAAATCCTGTGGGCTGAAGACAGTCAAATCCTCGCGTTTGAACAGTTTATTGACCCTGCAGCCGAGCAGCGTTATAGCGTGAGCGTGCCTGCGGTCGGGCAAAATGAACAGCTATGGTCTGTGGTCTATATGGTGCTGCAAACCAACCAAGTCCCTGACAACACCGTATTAGACTTTAAAGTCGTTCCCCAAGGTTTATTATCGAAAAATAATCCTGCACAAAAAATACAAGAGTATGCTTTTGACGGCGTACAGTTGGCACAGAAAAAAGACTATGTACTGTCCCAATTCTCCGATTTGAGTGAACAACTGGAAGATCAAACGGGCAAGAAAGTGCAGGATGCATCAATCTTTGATATTAGTCGTGCCCATGTATATGCCCGCGTAGAAGATTGGGTGCCTGACTATAATGCACAAGCCACCCAACTGAATATTGAACTGGGTAAACTCAATGAAATGCAGGTGAAAGGGCTGTATTTGATTTTAGGCAAAGGTGAAAAGCCCAAAGATTTATTGGCCATTGCTCAACTTGATCCGATGGTCAAATCACAATTTCATTCAGAAGAAATGCAGGAACGCAAAGCAGCGCGCAGTGAATTGCGTGAAGCACGTTTTGCGATTTTTTTGGTGATTATCGCGATGGGGATTTTCCTCGGATGGTATCGTTTTAAACGCTAATACACTGAATGATCGTGCAAGGTCATTTGAACCGAATCCAACCGTATTAAAAAAAGGATCTAAAAGTAATTTTAGATCCTTAAATTTTTATACAGCTTAAATCACAGGTTTATTCAATGGGCCATGTCCGCTGTTGATATGCGCTGTCCCAGAACATCCATTCTAATTTTGCGCCGTTTGTGTAAGCGGCATGCATTTTTTCACGTGTATCTGCATCGCAGCGAGCCGCCACTCGATCAATGGTTTGAATCACGTTTTGTACAGCGGTATTAAAGTCTTCACCTGAGTAGGTGTCGATCCATGCTTGGTAAGGGTTATTCGGCACAGATTGGCTGACAATGGCTTTGCCGACTTCAGCATAGATCCAAAAGCAAGGCAGGAGTGAGGCAAGGACCACAGGGTAACTTTCTGACCATGCTGTCGCTGTTAGAAACGAAGTGTAATGATGGCAGGCAAGGGTTAATGGGGTATTTTCAAACTGTTCTTTGCTGATGTTGAAACCTTGCATAAAGTCATTGTGCAGACTGCGTTCCACCACGATGGCAATTTTTGCCGCTTCAGAAAACTGAATCACATCGTCGGCATCAAATGCCTTGGCTGCACACACTGCAAGTGCACGACCATAGGCCAATAAATAATGGGCATCCTGAATGACATAGTGACAAAAGGCGTCGCGGCTTAAACTGCCCTGAGCCAATTCCTGATTAAAAGGTAGATGGAGTATCTGCTGATATAACGCGGTATTACGTTGCCAAACTTCTTCAGAAAAACGCATTGAACATTCCTGTCGTTAAAAATGAAAGACGGGTCTACACCATGATGCGATGTAATTGAGAGCCTCCATCTTAGAGTGTTTATTCAAAATGTAACGAATAATTTTTGGTTTCAATCCTGAAAAGCTGCATAATTGCGCCATAAACTTAGCTTCAAACTGGGTATTCCCTCATTTTGAAATCTTATTGAATGAATAGGTCGATCTATCATGATGAAACATTTTGGTTTCTCAATCGTCTTTACGATCGTGTGTCTTGCCATTTCTGCATATTGGGGTCTGAATCATGGCCCAAATGCAGGTGTGCAAGCCATGCTGACAGCACTGACCATCACTGCCATTTTAGCGGTGATGGAAGTGTCTTTGTCTTTTGACAATGCCGTTGTCAATGCATCTGTACTCCGTGGTTGGGATCATTTTTGGAAAATGATTTTCTTAACCGTCGGGATCGTGATTGCTGTCTTTGGTATGCGTCTGATTTTCCCAATTGTGATCGTGGCTGTTACTGCAGACATGGGCGCTATGGAAGTGGTGCAATTGGCATTGAATAATCCAATTGAATACTCTGCAAAATTGATGGCCCATCATGCAGAAATTGCGGCCTTTGGTGGTGCTTTCTTATTGTTGGTGTTCCTGAACTTCTTCTTAGATGAAGGGAAAGATACCCATTGGTTCCGTTGGCTAGAGCGCCGTTTGGCCAATCTTGCAAACGTTCCTGCGATGTCCGTGTTTATTGCCCTAATTGCGTTATTGATAATGGCAGCAAACGTGGCCGAAGCCTCTCGTCTAGCGGTAGTGATGGCGGGTATCTGGGGGATCGTGGTATATATCGGTGTCCAAGTACTGAGTCATTTATTGGGTGGTGAACCTGAAGTTGATGAAAACGGTAATGCGGTTGGACATGACGCAAATGGCGTACCGACGGGCGTGATCAAAGCAGGTTTTGGTGGTTTCCTTTACCTTGAAGTACTCGATGCCTCATTCAGTTTTGATGGTGTGATTGGTGCATTTGCGATTACCTCTGATGTGGTAATCATTATGCTCGGTCTTGCTATTGGTGCTATGTTCGTGCGTTCAATGACCATTTACTTAGTGGATAAAGGCACCTTAGATGCTTATATCTTCCTTGAACATGGTGCGCATTATGCGATTGGTGCTTTGGCCTTCATTATGTTGGCGAGTGGCACAGGTCTTCATGTCCCTGAAGTGGTAACGGGTCTAATTGGTGTGGCATTCATTGTTTGGGCTGTGATTGCCTCAATTCAATATAAAAAGCGTCAAGAAAATTTAGGCTAATTTAAATTTGCCTAAAATCTCCCAAAAAGCGCAGCATCAGCTGCGCTTTTTATTTGTCCAATCATCAGGATATTTAAAATCAATAAAAATCCTGCTTCGCTTTAAGCTGAATGTCCTATAATCCCATTCCAAGATTAATGAATTTTTAACCAGCTATGATGAATGCTCTTGAACGACGCTCAACTTTTGCTTTGAGTAGTATTTTCGCCTTACGTATGCTGGGGCTGTTCATGATTATTCCTGTTTTCTCTGTGGCAGGTCAGCAATATGCAGGGGCAACACCAGCACTTATTGGTTTAGCGGTGGGTGTTTATGGTTTAACTCAAGCGATTTTACAGATCCCGTTTAGTCTAATTGCAGACCGTTATAGTCGTAAACCGTTGGTGGTAATTGGGCTGCTGTTGTTTGCTTTAGGCGGTGCAATTGCTGCAATGTCCGATAGTATCTATGGCGTGATTATCGGGCGTGCGATTGCCGGTGGTGGTGCTGTATCTGCCGTAGTGATGGCTTTGTTAGCCGATGTCACACGTGAAGAACAGCGTACTAAAGCCATGGCCATGATGGGGATGAGTATCGGTTTATCCTTTGTGGTCGCGTTCAGCCTTGGGCCTTGGCTCACAGGTTTAGTCGGCATCTCGGGTTTATTTTGGGTGACCACCATCATGGGACTTGCCGCGATTGCGATGTTGCTATTGGTACCGAAAGTAACGCGTCATCATAAAAATTTTCAACAAGGTTATCTGACGCAGTTAAAGCAAGTACTGAAAATGCCTGATCTAAATCGTTTACATGTTTCAGTCTTTTCATTGCATTTACTGCTCACAGCGATGTTTATCTATGTGCCGTCTCAGTTGATTGACTTTGCTAATATTCCATTACATTCACATGGTCTGGTGTATTTGCCGCTTTTGGTCGTGAGCCTGTTTTTTGCATTTCCAAGTATTATTTTGGCGGAAAAATATCGCAAAATGCGCGGCATTTTCTTGACTGCCATTGGTGGCATTATTTTAGGATTGGGCATCTTAATTTTTGGTTTCGAATCAAAATATATTTTGCTGACAGGCTTAGGTTTATTCTTTATCGCATTTAATGTGATGGAGGCATTATTACCGTCATGGTTATCGAAAGCAGCCCCAATTCAATCCAAAGCGACTGCCATGGGGGTGAACGCCAGCAGTCAGTTTCTGGGGGCATTTTTTGGTGGTATGATTGGTGGGCAACTTCTGTTGCTAAATGATACGGCAATGGGATGGGGCATCCTGACAGGGCTAGCCATTTTATGGTTGATCATTAGTTTTGGGTTGGCTCAGCCGCGTTATTTATCGTCTATGGTTTTCAGTTTGCCTGAAGATAAAGAAACGGATGAATGGACTTCTCAGCTTTTAGCAATTCGTGGTATTGAAGAAGTTGTGGTGATGTCTGACCAGCAAGTGGCTTATGTAAAAGTGGATAAGCAGCAGATGGATGAATCTGCGCGACAACATTTAACGCACTTGTTAGGGAAAGAGGTAGCCATTTAACCATAACTCTTATAAAGTAAATAATAGAAACAAATAGGAAGAATACGTCTGATGCGTGGTGTAAATAAGGTCATTTTAGTTGGTACTTTGGGTCGTGACCCTGAAACAAAAACTTTCCCAAATGGTGGTTCTCTCACTCAGTTCTCAATTGCAACGAGTGATTCATGGACAGATAAAAATACAGGTGAACGTAAAGAGCAAACAGAATGGCACCGTATTGTGTTACATAACCGCTTAGGTGAAATTGCACAGCAATATTTGCGCAAAGGTTCTAAAGTTTATATTGAAGGTTCATTACGTACTCGTCAGTGGACAGATCAAGGCGGTCAAGAGCGTTACACGACTGAAATTCGTGGTGAACAAATGCAAATGCTTGACAATAATCGCCAACAAGGCGAACAAGGTCAAGGCGGTGATTTTGGTCAGCCTCGTTTTAATAATCAACAAGGTGGTTATAACAATAACCAAAACCAAGGTGGCTACGGTAATAGCTCAAACCAAGGCGGTTATGGCAATAACCAACCGGCTCAAGGCAATAGCTATGGCAATAACAACCCAGGTGGTTTTGCGCCAAAACAACAGCCTGCACCGACACCGGCTCCTGCAGCAGTAGATTTAGATGACGACTTACCGTTTTAATGAACCTTAAACACAGCGTTTAAAACGGTAGATCATCATCAAAAAAAAGCCCTCAATCTTGAGGGTTTTTTTTCGTAGGTCTCATCTTGAAAGATCAGTTTCATTTTGCAATTGAGTCGACGACTTATTTTTTTTCAGAAACCCACATGGTAATTACGGCTTTAAAAACGGCTTCATTACGCGTGTTGTTCACCACGACATTCACCAAATAATCACTCCCTGCATTCCACGTAAAATTAGCATCGACAGGCGTGGCAATGGCCGTTAAATCTGTATCGGCTTTTTTCAAATATTCCACAGTCATGCCTTTGGGAATCCAACGATGGCTGCTCGGAACGGTTACATCCGTCATGGTACCGCCAGCCAATTCGGCCATATTACACATGGCAATCGCGTGGACAGTGCCAATATGATTCAACACACTGCGCTGTTTTTTAATATGTAGTTCACAGTATTGGGGCTTTAATTCATCAAAAACAGGCGAAATACTGCTGAAATACGGTGCTTTTAAACACAGCAATTTAGAAAAAGTCCATTTCCCTGCGGGTTTGTTTTGGAAGACCTTCCATAATTTTAATGCTTGGCTCATGCTTAATTATCCTTCATTATTCAGAATATAATTCTAATACGGAATAATATTCTGTTAATGGCGTAAATGACGTCACAGCTATTAAAAAAAGCCAACATTGTTTTAAAATGACCCGAGCAAAGGAAAGTATCAATGTCGTCAAATCAAGCATTATTGCAACGAATTTACAGCGGTCGCAGAGCGGAACTTAAAAGGCAGATCTTAGGAGAAGCCCTTGCATGTTTTTTAGAACAAGGGATTGAAACGACGACGATTGAACTTGTGCGAGACCGCGCAGAGACCAGTGTTGGTGCGATTTACCATCATTTTAAAAATAAAGATGGTTTAGTAGCAGCATTGTATTTTGCAGCATTGCAAGATCAATTTGCGAAAAGGGCAGACGCCTTGACACAGGCCCAATCGCTGCAGGAAGGCATTCAAGCCATTTTGTGCTCGTATATAGACTGGGTCGAAGCGTATCCTGATTTTGCAGGATTCTTGTATGCGGCAGGGTTTAGTATGCGTAAGGAAACGCTACAAGCCGAGTTAAAACAACATAATCTACAACGCAATACCGCGCTGCTGGATTGGTTGACCACACAATCCGATTGGCATTTGATCGAGCATTTACCCAAAGAATTAATGATGTCTTTGGTCTTAGGGGCAACGGAAAATTATTGTCGGGCATGGTTATCGCATAAAGTCAAAACGCCACCATCACACTATAAACAACAGTTTATACAGGCTGCTTGGCAGGCCCTCTGTATGGATATAAAGCCTTGCTCTCATTGAAATTGATTGGTTTGCTCGATGGAAAGGCAAAGATTGATTTAAATAATAAATCTAAAAATCCGATAGTTTTTATAAAAAAGTTCGGTTTTACCTATGATTTGATAAGTCGTATTCTAGCTTCAACAGATAAGCAATCCCTGAAATGAGTTAGAGGAATATCAAATGAGTTTAATTAATACTGAAGTAAAACCATTTAACGCTACCGCTTACCAAGACGGTCAATTTATTGAAGTTTCAGAAAAAGACTTCTACGGTAAATGGTCTGTGGTGTTTTTCTATCCTGCTGACTTTACTTTTGTATGTCCAACAGAATTAGGTGATCTTGCTGATCACTATGCTGAATTCAAAAAAATGGGCGTAGAAATTTATTCAGTATCTACTGATACACACTTTACGCATAAAGCTTGGCACGATTCTTCTGAAGAAATTAAGAAAATCGAATACCCAATGGTTGGCGATCCAACTTGGACACTTGCGAAAAACTTTGATGTTTTAATTGAAGCGGATGGCCTTGCTGACCGTGGTACTTTCGTAATTGACCCTGAAGGTAAAATCCAAATCGTTGAAATCAATGCAGGTGGTATTGGTCGTGATGCTTCTGAATTGATGCGTAAAGTAAAAGCTGCTCAATATGTACATGCACACCCAGGTGAAGTATGTCCTGCAAAATGGAAAGAAGGTGAAGCGACGCTTGCACCATCGATCGACCTAGTGGGTAAAATCTAATTTGGTGATCCAACCGTAGATTTAAAAAAGCCAGAACTCAGTTCTGGCTTTTTTGTGGTTTAGATCATTAGACTAAATAGCCATCATGTTCTGGAGCATAGCCACGAACTCCATCGACTAAATAGTCAATTAATCTTTCCATGACTAGGCGTTGACCTTTGCGCGAAGCATATACCAATTGCACCGTACCGACATTTGAGCACCATTCGGGGAAGAGGTGAATTAAACGACCTGCCTCAATATCTGCTTGCACGGTTAAATAGGGTAAGTCTGCAATGCCTAAACCATCGAGTGCTGCATAATAAGCACCGGCTAAGTCATTGCTTTTAATCCGAGGCTGTAAGGCAATTTCAATCTGTTCTTGCTGTCCCGTATGATGCAAATGCCATTGATAGCGGTTTTTCTGTGTGCCCAAAACGATACTCGGAAATTCTGTCAATTCGGTAATATGCTTTAACTCGCGTCCTTGTAAAAGTTCAGGACTAATCACTAAGCAATGCACTGTTTTAATCACGTCACGTACAATAATGCTCGAGTCTTCATTCTTACTAAAATTGGTGCGAATCGCCAAATCAATGTCGTCATGTAAGACATCCACACGGCGGCTAGACAGCTCGAGTTCGACCTGAACTTTGGGATGATCTTTTAAAAACTGATTTAATAAGGGGCGAATTTGATGTTCCAACATGACTGGTGGACAGCTAATTTTAACCAAGCCTTCAAGTTCACTTTTTTGCTTCAGGAGTACCTGATGCGCACATTCGACTTGTTCGATCACTTTTATGCATTCTTCATACAATTCTTGGCCTAATGTCGTGACCTTAAAGTGTCGGGTAGAACGCTGAATAAGGGTGACATTATATTTGGCTTCAAGATCTAAAATGCGTCGGCTTAATTTTGATTTTGTAATATTCGATGCTTCACTTGCAGCGCTAAAACCGCCATGTTTCACCACCAAGTAAAAGTAGTAATAGTCATCAAATGAATGCATGGATCACCTTATGCAGTGAAAAATTATTTCAATTCCAATTATCATACGTCAATTTATACATCAGGTATAAAAAAAGCGGCTCGAAGCCGCTTTTTACTACTGAAGGATTATTTATTTTCAGTATTTTGCGTATAGCTGTTGATGAGGTTACGGTAGTCTGGAATATGGTTGCCGAAAAGCGCACCTAAACCTTCAATATCATTACGCCAGTCACGGTGTAATTCACACGCGGTACCAAACCACGTCATGAGCTGTGCACCCGCTTGCGTCATACGTTCCCACGCTGAGTCGCGGGTTAAATGGTTGAAAGTACCTGAAGCATCGGTCACCACAAAGACGTCAAAGTCTTCTTCTAAAGCAGACAAGGTTGGGAATGCCACACAAACCTCAGTCACTACACCGGCAATAATCAATTGTTTTTTGCCGGTTGCTTTGACTGCTTTCACAAAATCTTCATTATCCCAAGCATTAATTTGACCTGGTCGTGCAATATAAGGTGCGTCAGGGAACATTTCTTTGAGTTCTGGAACCAATGGCCCGTTTGGACCTTGTTCAAAACTGGTGGTGAGAATTGTTGGAAGATTAAAATATTTAGCAGCTGCAGCAAGTGCGAGCACATTATTTTTAAATTTATCTGGATCAATATCGCGAACCAATGAAAGTAGACCTGTTTGATGGTCAACTAAAAGTACCGCGGCATTGTCTTTGTCTAAACGAACGTAAGGTTTGCCCATTTTATTGTCCTCTTTCCTGTTTGCAAGTACGCAGGATCAGATGAAGTCTGCGTGTTAACTCGATTTAGCATAGCTATAAAAATGGGATAATGGAATGGGTTTAAATGAGAAAAACAATCATAAAATTGGGATAATTTATTGTTGAATATGACTTAAACCCCTATATTTTTCAAATCAATGCTTGTTTTTGAGTAAATTTTAGATTGTATTACTGATTATTGTTCTATATTTGAGATATAGAATGCTATCTGGATGATGGTCAGTAAGTATTTCAAAGTTTAAAATTAGCGCTATGTTCATCCTATCGTATGAATATAGGAGCTAAGAAATGAAAAAAGTAATTGGTGTTTATCGTAATCAGCAAATGCACTGGGTGGGCGATGGTTTTCCAGTCAAAAGCTTATTTTCCTATGATCGTCTAGGTCAGGCGATTAGCCCATTTTTGCTTTTGGATTATGCAGCACCTTATCAGTTCGATCCCACCACTGCACAGCATGGCGTGGGTTCACATCCACATCGTGGTTTTGAAACCGTGACTATCGCCTACAGCGGTGAAGTGACTCATAAAGACTCAAGTGGTGGTGGCGGCACAATTCAAACGGGCGATGTGCAATGGATGACCGCAGGTTCGGGTTTGGTACATGAAGAATTTCATTCGCCTGAATTTGCTCAAGCAGGTGGTCTTTTTGAGATGGTTCAATTGTGGGTGAATTTACCGGCAAAAGACAAAATGACTCAGCCTCGTTATCAATCGATCACGCGCCAAGATATTCCACGCATAGACATGGATGAAGGTGCAGGCCATATTCGGGTGATTGCCGGTGAAATGGGTGGTCACCTTGGGCCAGCACAGACCTTTAGTCCAGTGAATGTCTGGGATGGTGAGTTAAAAGCTCAATATGAAACCACCTTACATGTACCTGAAGGGCATAACACCATTTTGGTGGTCTTGAAGGGTGAAGTTGTGGTGAATGAAAGCCATAAAGTGCAAGACAGTTCGATGGTCATGTTTGCCAAAGACGATATCGCCATTCAGCTACAAGCGTTGCAGGACACACAATTTTTGTTGCTTAGCGGTCAGCCACTAAATGAGCCGATTCAAGGTTATGGCCCATTTGTGATGAATAGCAAAGCTGAAATCATTCAAGCCTTTGATGATTTCAATAACGGAAAATTTGGTGAAATTGCAGTGGCGCATGAAGCTTAAGCGAAATTCATGACATTGAAATAGCCGAAAAAAAAGCCTCTGAACAGTCAGAGGCTTTTTTATTGAGCGCTGTAGTATTTATAGTTGTCATGATTTAAATATCATTTTACTTTTTATAAATTGTGATGAATTTATCACTTTCTTATGTGGCGCATCTTAGCGAGACTTGGCTTTAAAGTAAACCAAAAGTTATAAAAATGGTTAATTTAATTGTTTGGTTTTATAGGGTAATTAAAATTTTAAAGAAAAATATGGTTAAAAAACAAAGCTTAAATTGTGTGCTTTTTGAATGTAAATATTTGTAAATTTAACTTAAAAACCGCTGTACTGAAATCCATACAAAAAATGCGAATCTGGTATTTTTTAATAGCTATTTTTAAGTTCTGATCAGTCATACTTTTAAACTGTGTTTTATAGATGGAAAAGAAAATTGGAAATTGCAGTCATCGGTAGTGGCATGGCTGGGCTGGCTACCGCAAGAATTCTTAAAGACGCAGGGCATAACATTACAATTTTCGAAGCTCTGCCTGGTCGTGGTATGGATAGCCACAGCACTGAGTTTGAAGGCGGCTTAATCGATGCCCCTTTGCGTGTGATGAATCCACACCTCTGGAAAAATACCTTAAGTTTGGCGACCCATTTAGGAATTAAAACTTTCCCTGTCCGTACCTATATGGCATGCAGTTGGCTCTTTGAAGATCGTACAGAAACGTGGTTGACCACCAGTCGTAGCCGTATTGGTAATTTCCCAATTATTAATAACCGTAAAGGCTTACAACAATATGGCTGGCGTTTAGTCAAAGGAATGTTGCAACTTAAAGCCGCGATCACTCGATTTTTTAAATCAAAAAATCAGGACATCACGCTTGCCGAGTTCATTAATAAAAATGAAATTGAAGAAGTATTTTGGCATGGTGCGGTCATGCCTGTGTTGTATACCATTTGCACCTGTAACCCGAAAACGATTGGGGAATGGCCTGCGAAACCGTTGTTGATTTTCTTGCGTCAATTGACCAATGGCGATGCCTTGTTGCGTATCCAAGGTGGTACACCTGCGTTGGTTGATAAGCTGATTGAAGGTTTAAATATTCAAAGTGGTACGGCAATTACCAAAGTGCACGAGCAAAACGATAAGGTCTTGGTGGAAACTGAGGCCGGAGCACATCATCTATTCGATCGCGTGGTAGTCGCAACACCAACCACCAAAACGGAAGAATTTTTAGATTCTACTCAGTTTGCTGACGATATTGAGCTTTTAAAGAAATTTAAATTTGAGCAAGGTCAGTTGGTGATCCACACTGATCAAACGGTGATGCCGCCGAAGCGCAAAGATTGGTCTGTACTAAGTTATATGATGGATCGTAAATTTACTCGTCAGCAATTTACCGTGTGGCTTAACTCAATCGAGCCGAGCTTGGTGGGTAAAACTCCAGTGTTCCAAACTTGGCAGCCAGTGACACCGATTGATCCTAAAAAAGTGATCTCTTCGGTCAGTTTGACACGCGCAGTGGTGGATTCACATACGGTGGCGCTAAATAAAGAGTTACAGCAACGACATTTATCCCCTGAGCGTAAAGTCTTCTTTTGTGGCTCATGGTCTTGCGATGGTCTGCCGATTTTAGAGTCTGCGGTAACATCTGCTATGCATATTGCAGAAATTTTTGGTGCACCATTGCCGTTTGTAGGTTTAAAACCTAAAGTGGAGGTTGCCCCTCAACTCGGTTACTAACATGAAATGGCTTCAAGCAATTCGTCATTATATTCCTAGCCATAAATATGCGATTAACAGTCGACTACTCGGAGATGATGCGGAGCTTGCTTGGAGCAATTTGGGCTATTGGAATGATGCAAAATCATCCTACCCTGCAGCCTGTCAAAAACTCGCTTTCCATCTTGCCGAATCCATTCAATTAAAATCTACAGATCGTGTTTTAGACCTTGGTTGTGGGCAGGGCGCGAGCTTGGTTTTTTGGATGGAACATTTTCAAATTCAAAACTTATCCGCAGTCGAATTGCAAACCGAATGTGTGGAAAAAATCCAAAAAAATTTAAATTCAAAAATCAAAATCCAGCAAGATTCATTTTTGAATTTAAAAAATATTTATCCACAAAACTGTATGGATGCCGTGCTGTGTATTGATGCTGCTTATCATAGTGATTTGAATTTATTGCTTTTATCGATATTTCATGTTTTGAATTCAAAAGGACGCTTTGCTTTTCACTATTTAATGTTATCCGATGCGTTTTTGAATTTAAATTCATTACAGCGACTGCAATATCAAAGTCTGTTGAAAGCAGCAGATGTGAATTTGAAAAATTTAAATTCAAAGCAAAATTTACAACACCAAGTGCAACAGGCAGGTTTCGAAAATATCCAGATTGAAGATATCAGCGAATTCGTATTTCAGGGTTTTGCAGATTATATTCAAGAACAAAAAAGTCAGATGAGCCTGAGTCATGTGGATCAATTCAAAATCAAGATGACGGCAAAATTGTGCGAAAAGTTGTATCGAGACGGGCTGATTCGTTATGTGCAGATTAGCGCGAGGAAGCCATAAAAGAGCGGCTCTAAAAACATCAAAGCCTCACTAAAAAGCGAGGCTAAGAAATGGTGCCGGCACACGGATTCGAACTGTGGACCTACTGATTACAAGTCAGTTGCTCTACCAACTGAGCTATGCCGGCGTTGTGGAATGCATTCTACAGATTTTTTGAAGCGGCGCAAGTTAAAAAAACAGCAAATCGAATGTAATTTATACGTTTGATTTATTCAGCATTCAACCGATGTTTGGCTCTAAAAACCAGAAAATAAAATTAGGCAATGTTTCGCCCACAAGATGTGGGCGAGAAAATAGGATGGATGAACGTTGAGTGCTATTTCATTCTTAAAATTTGGTCTAGATCCTGTGCGCATTCCTCAAGTGTATATGCCATCTCCAGTTGCATTTGTGGGCGGAGTTCATTGGCGAGCTTTCGCCATTCGTCAATCAGACGCTGTGCTTTTTGAATTTTATGTTTATTGATGTCTTTGGCAAGGGTTGGGGTATAGCCACCACGTTTGGCGTTCTTGATCTGCTTAACATAATTCTGGCTGTTATTCATGTTCTCTCCCGAATAGCAGTGATATATGAAAGGTGTTTTTTAAGTTTTTCGTTGATCAAGTTAAAAGTACCGCAATCGCGTTTCAGTTCTATGATGTTTAAATTAATGAATAATTTTTTGAATAGTACCTATATTGAGAGGATGATTTATTTTTAGCATAGGCTTAAGTAATTGTCTTTAGAATATAAAATTTGTATTTGTAAATATACGTGTACTTATTGCTGCCAATAAAAAATCCATAAGTCGTGCATTAGGAAAAAAACGTGTGATTTAAATCCATCAATCAGGACTTAAATACTGTGAAGTTATTGAGCTAAACAAATAGAAGATCAATTAGGGGAATATTTAATATTGAGAACAATAAAATTAAAAAAGGCCTAAATTTTATCAATTTAGACCTTCATTCTACTTGGCATTGCAGTTTATTCTGGAAAGAGGGAGTCATATTTTTAAATTAAGTAATTGATATTCTTTTAATAAAAAATTTTATATTTTTTTTGATCCCCCAATTATCCCCCAATGAGTTTTAGCAAAGAGTAGTTCTTAAATTTCGACATAAAAATATAGTATGATTGTATGAAAATTGTTTAAAAGAAATTATGGAAATTAAAGAAATACAAAATGCTTTAACTAATCTTGCAAGAGATAAGGCCAAGCCCTTAAGTGCTTACCTACATGAGGTTCAGCCAAATGTAGCTATTAATGATACGAGTACAATTTGTCACTTTCACTGTGTGAATTTAGATGGAAATGGTCAAATTAGAATAGATGGTTTGGTAGAGCATTTATGTAATTGCTTGATCGATTATGCTATCCCTCGGAATGAAATAAAGAAGGTCGTTGCAGATTTTAATAAAACTGGCTCAATGATCGAGATGGCGAAACTAAGCAATAAAGCTAAAGGCTTGTTTACCTCATTAAATAATAGCGGAGAAAGTGGAGAACTACTTTTATTTCTTTTTGCAGAGTATCTGTTAAAACTACCCCAGTTAATTAGCAAAATGAGTTTGAAGACTAACAGCCAGCTTCACTACAATGGGGCGGATGGGATACATATAGGGGTATGTGAAGATACAAAGAAACTTTGTTTATATTGGGGTGAGTCTAAATTATATAAAAGCCCTAGTAGTGCAATTTATGAGTGTATGAAAAGTATAGCACCTCTGTTGAAAGGTAATGGAACTGGCTATGACAGGAGGGACTTGCATTTATTAAGTGACTTTATGAATGTTACAGAACCAGACTTAATACAAGCTTTACAATCATATCTTGATCCAGATGATCCTAATTTTAACGTTTTAGAATATAGAGGAATTTGTTTAATCGCATTTGATCATAATTGTTATGGTGAAGTAGGAATTGCCCAAGCTATTGAAGAAGTAAGAGAGAGAGTTTCTAGTCAAATTACTCAATGGAACCAGAATGTTTTAACGAGAATATCTGCTGAGGATTTAACTAAGATAAAAATTCATGTCTTTTTATTGCCATTTCCAAACGTCCAAGAATTTAGAGAAAAATTTAATGAGAAATTGACGGGATGAAAATATTATGAACATTGAACAGATGTGTGATTATCTAGTTGGTAAAAATTATGTAAAAGATTTAGTTCTTAAACTAGCTGTAAATTATGTATGTGATCAGTTTGAAAATATAAATAAAAATGAAGAAATTATTTCTAATCGTTTGAAAAATGAAGATATTAATTATTTGTTAACATGCGCAAGTCTATTTTGTAATTCTGATAAACCGCTATTTCAAGATATTGCTCTCAAGGTTGCTCAATATTGTTTAACACCTGAGTCACAATGTGATAATAAGGATAGTGCTTTATTAATTTTAGATACTCTTACTAATAAAAATGCGATTAAATTAGCTGAGAAAAGAGAATTGGTGAGCAAAGGATATTTTGACCGTTTATGTGTGCGTGCAAAAATAGAATCATTTAGAAGGGATCTTGAATATTCGATTGAATTATCGGATCAAGAAGAAATTTACCTAAATAAATTTCAGAAACAATGTTGGGATTTACTCCAAGATACTACTAGTAAGCAAGTATCAATTTCCGCACCAACCTCTGCAGGAAAGTCATTTATATTAGCAACATGGGTTAAAGATTTTTTAGATAAAAGTGATAGTGGTCTAGTTATATATGTAGTGCCAACTAGAGCATTAATCAACCAAGTCTATAATGATTTTTTAGGTGTTGTAAGTAACGAAGTTAATATTAATGTTATTCCGATAATTGAAGATATTAAAATGTATAAAAAGAATATTCTAATTTTCACTCAAGAAAGGTTGAATATTTTTTTATCTATAAATTATCGAGATAAAGTTGATGTCTTGATTGTCGATGAAGCTCATAAAATAGGTGATGGAGTTAGAGGTGTTTATTTAGAACAAGCAATAATGAGTTGTAAGTTTTATAATCCACTGGTTAAGATTTTATATGCTAGTCCATTTACAGATAATCCTGAAATACTCTTAGATCATAATGAAACTTCAGAAGTGTATAAAAGTAATTTAATTACGGTAAATCAAAATTTGTTATGGGTTGAACAAGATAAAAAACAAAAAAAATGGGATGTATATCTTAATTATTTTGAAGAAAAAAATAAATTAGGTAATTTTTTATATAAGAAAAATAATACTTCTGGAGTAAAGCGTTTAGTAGAAGTTGCTTTTAATATTTCTAATAATAGTTATGGGAATATTATTTATGTGAATGGAGCCGCTGATGCAGAAAAAATTGCACAAGAATTATATCAATATATAAATAATAGTCTATTTTATGAAGATATAGATGAGTTAATAGATTTCGCTAAATCTGAAGTACACCAAGATTTTTTATTGGCAAAAGTTTTAACTAAGGGGATTGCTTATCATTATGGCAATATGCCTCTAGCCTTAAAGTCAGAAGTCGAACGTTTATTTTCAGAGAATAAGATTAGATTTTTAATTTGTACATCAACTTTAATAGAAGGTGTTAACCTTGCATGTAAAAATATTTTTGTTAGAGGGCCTAAAAAGGGTAGAACGAAATTAATGGAACCAACAGACTTTTGGAATCTTGTCGGGAGAGCAGGTCGTTGGGGTAAAGAATTCCAAGGAAATATTTTTTGTGTTGATTCTAATGTAAACGAATTATGGGAAGGAGGAGAACCTCCTATAAAAAAACAAAAAATTCAGATACATAAATTTTCTCAGAAATGTGAATTTTCAGTTACAGATATAATTAACTTTATTCAATCAACAGATCATTTTTCTGAGTGTCGGGCTAATCCAAATTTAGAGGCATTTTTAAACTTAATATTTGTTAACTATTTTAGAAATAAAAATTTGGATTATTTTAAATTTAAAAAATGTTTAATTGATTTGGGTTGTTTATACACTGCTTTGGATAATTTAAATGCTACGTTAAAAATAAATATTGAGGTGGTTGAGAAAAATCCAGGAATTAGTCCAATACTTATGAATAATCTATATAACTCTTTTTACTTTAATAATAATAAGCCGATTGAGCGTTTGTGTTTAGGTGGGGCTCAAAATCAATTATCTTATCAACGGTATCGAGGCGTTCTAGAAAGAATAAAAAATAGCTTAACCTATAACTTGGGTTTTAGTTTTTCTCAACAGAATTTTTATAACAGTCTAATTTTGAAGTGGATGTGGGGTTTTAGTGTTTCTAGAATAATAAGTGAAAGAATTTCATATCTCCAAGAAAAGGGGGAGAATTTTAATTCTAATAAGGTTATTAGAGATGTACTTGATAGTATTGAACGTATTCCACGTTTCAATGCTCCTAAGTATATTGGATGTTATAATGACATATTAAATATATATTTAAATGATAATGGTAGAAGTGATTTAATTGAAGATCACAGAGATTTTCATTCATTTTTAGAAATGGGTGTTTCTAATCAAACTCAATTGACCTTAGTTTCTATTGGTTTATCCCGATCTTCTGCTCTATATTTGTCAAGATTAATAATTAAAACTGATTGCAATAAAAGAGAAATTTTTATGTGGTTGGAAAAAAATCTAATTGATTGCAGAGCTAAAATGAACAAAATTCTAGTTAAAGAACTTGATAATGTTTTAGCTAGAAATTTGAATAATACTTTGAAAGTATAAGAATGTTGTAAATGATTCAGTTTTTGTAAATGCTCTCCATACACGATTTCGCTACTTTCCTAAGACTTCGCTCATTTGTTTGAAAAGCGTTAAGTTAGGATTAAGTTAATGTTAAGCTGAATCATATCTATAACTTGTATATAGGGTATATAAGTTATTAGGCAGATCAATCAAACGATTTAACCCGTAAGCCTTATGGATTAAAGCTTACGGGAGAATCCTTATCGCTAAGCACTGATAGCAAAATTGCGAAGAAGATTATGAACCGCATTGGAAATGAATCGGTTCAAATCTGCATTTTTTTTGATATATCCTTGTAAAGTCCTCTTATGACGAGATTTGCCATAGTAGATTTTTTGCTCCATCCCAAAAGGTAGAATCGATTCTTTATAGATATCTTTCACAGATTGGGGCGCATTATTCACTAATTGCGTAAAGCTCAGTCCTTTAAACCCATCGAACAATAGACCTTTTAAATTATTCAGTCGATTATTCATTTTAGTTAGAATATTAAGCTTAATGTTCTTTTCTGCGCGGATGCGCCATTTGTGTTCAGGCAACGGTTGCTTGTTTTGATCCGTTGTTTTGACATAAAGATGCCAGTATTCATCTGCTTTTTTGTGATTGATTCCGATGTTATACCCACTTTCAATTTTTTTCATCATTGTGAGAGGGGTTAACGGAATGGGAGTAAATACGCCTAATTGGTTCTTAAAAACACGGAAGTTTTCAGCTGTACTAGGAAGACAAATAGATTTAAAAAGGGCTGTAACAAGCGCTTTGTGCTTAAAACGATATAAATCAATTGCCAGTTCAAGTTCCATGATTCGAAAGCTGTCTTTATTGCATTTATAATGATCTAAATATTGGATACGGCGCCGTAATTCGTGCAAAGAATTCATATCATGCAGGCGAATGATGAAACCTTTTTTATGTTCTGAAATGTAGTGAGTAATCCCAGTTTTTTCCGTTAAATATTTCTTAATGTCATGCCGTGTAGAAGGTTTTCCAATTTCAAAATATAAGTCTAAAAAATCGACTTGAGCTTTAACCATAATATTCATTTCCTTGAAATCATAGTTATTAATGTTTGAGTAAATAACGGTTTCTAAATCAATCGCCGACTGAGCATTTTCGGCATAAATTTGATCTAATGAATTCATAAGGTTGGTCATTTCAGCATGCGGCGTGTAAATGGAGAGACTCAAAACTTGGGATGTTGTCGATGGTAGATGTAGCTGTCGCGCGGATTGAGCTTTGAGAAATGCACGCTGAAAATTGATGGCTTGCATTTCTGCATAATAATCATTGTGAAATGGATCAATAGAATCTAAATGATCCAATCGATTCATAAGTTGTTGGTATTTTGGACTCAGTTGAATATCATTCATGGCTTCTGTATTCCTTTTAAATTTAAATGTAATAAAAAACGGCTCTTAGAGCCGTTCTTCAATACGTATGTGTTAACAAGGGATGTTTTGAATCATTTGATTGAATTCCTCCGATTGTCGACTCATTTCATCATTAAAGACTTTGTTGCCATATTGAATGATTTGCTTATATTCAGGACATTGGAGTAGTCGTTGAATTTTTGAAGTAAGTTCCTTGTTATTTACTTCAGCTTGGAAAGCTGTCCAATCTGTGTAGTCCATGAATGAATCCCAGTCTTTGTGATTCATTAAATCCGCAACGACTTGTGAAACTACGGCGCTGAGAATTTTAGTTTTAACGTCCATGTTGAACTCCTTTGTTCATTTGATTGTAGGGTGTTGTTGATGATTTAATGAAGGCAAGTAAACTGTTTTCTGAGTAACAGATTTGCCTTCCAATTTCTTTAAACGTCAATTTGTAAACATGCTTTGACTGTCGAATGTTTCTAACAAGCCAGTGATGCCATTGATCCACCGTTTTGTGGGGTAAATGGCTTGCTAGAAGTTCAGACGCCTGTTTACGGTTGTAAATTTTTGACTCTGTCATTTCTAGCCCTGTGCCTTCATCCATGCCTGAACTTCAGACATTCTGAATACAGAAATGTTAGAACCGATTTTTGTGGGAGCAGGGAATTTTTTTTGTTGAATCCACCGCCAAAGTGTTTGGGAGGAGACGCCAATCAGTCCTTTGCTATCGGGTCGATTGGCAAGATCTTTCATTCTCAAGAATTCTTCTTGAAACATGGTTTACACCTATCAATGTAAGTTGTTGGAATGCCATGCAATTAGTTGTAACTGCATGGGATAGGTGTATTCTAGAAAAGGCTTAAATTTTGATGTCCGATATCGGGTTATTTCGGAGAAAAATTATCAAATTCGGTTTTCGCTGAACGTAAAATTTTTACAAATGTTTCATCTGTAGGAATTGGAGGAGTGATTCTTTGTTGAGAAAAATGATTGGCTACTCTTTCATAATTAGAATAAGGTTTCTGATTTAAGTCGATTATTTCGGGGTAATGGCATAACAAATAGATGGCTTGATCGTAGCTTTTTTTACTTTTTGCATTAATTAATTCTTTTTTAAGCTTATTGTATTCACTTTCAAGCTCTTTGAATTTTGTTAGTAATTTTGAATATTCATTATCATTTTCTAATTTTAATTTTTCTTGAAAGAATGAATTGAAACTTTTCTGAGTGATCCTAAGATCTTGAAAGTAAATCTTTTTAGAAAAAATGCGAGGCGTTTCAACTTTTTGCCCATTACAATTATAAAGCTCTAAGTCTTCATTTAAGAGAATGAAATCAAATTTATTATGAACATCAATATTTGGATTCTTCTCATTTGAATAATTGATATCAATGCCTGTCTTTTCACCATATAAGATTTCATTCGTTTGTTCAGAACCGCAATCAATAGTTAGCCATCCATGAAACTCCATAGAACCACTTAGCTCACCTCTTAATTCATCTGATGACATTTGAGGATGCATAAAAGATAGAAATTGGTTCAAAAAACCTATTACACCATCATATCTAAAGCATATTTTTAAATCACCGTTGGCAATATGATCCAGTAATTTTGCGAGATCAAAGCCATGACCTAATTTACTTAGTGCCTCTTCAAAGGTGTATGGCAATATATCTGACATGTTATGAGACTCTATATTTAGGGAATGGGATTACATTATTCCTTAAACTATCTATGAAATCAGACCATTCCTGCATCATTTTTATTCGATAGTCCATATGTTGGGCATGGTTATAGGCTTGAGACACCGCATTACCGACTTGATGGGCTAACTGAATTTCAATTGCATCATGCAAATAGCCTTGTTCATGTAAGGTGGTAGATGCAAGTCCTCTAAATCCATGACCTGTCATTTTGCCCATATAGCCCATAGTTCGAATAGCACTTAATAATGCATTGTTGCTCAAGGGTTTTGCCGTGCTGTGATTATAGAATACAAATTGTTTATTACCTGTTAGAGGTTTTAAGCCTTCTATTAGTTCTAAGGATTGTTTTGAGAGTGGGACAATATGAGGTAGAGCCATTTTCATTTTATGAGCAGGAATGCGCCATAATTTATTTTCGAAGTCAATTTCATTCCATTCCATATTGATAAGCTCAGATGTTCTGACAAAAGTTAATGTCATCACTAATAAAGCTGTTTTAACTAAAATATTGCCGTGGTAGTTATCCATGCGAAGTAAAAAAGCAGGGAACTCTGAAATGTCTAGACGTGCCATATGCATCACTTTGCGGGGCTTTAGAGCCTCTTGTAGGTGAGGAGTAGGATCATGTTCAATTATGCCTTTACGTATCGCAAAACGGAAAATACGGCCCGCTAGAGGGATAGAGCGCTTAGCCATTTCCTGTGCACCACGCTCTTCAATTTTTTTAGCGCAAGCGAGGACATCTTTTCCTTTGATTTGATCAATAGGTAGATTACCTAAAGCTGGAAATAAATCTTTTTCAAAAACGGAAAGGTCGCGTAAATAGGTAGCTTCTTTGATAACAGCCTTACGGTCATCCATCCATTCCATTGCAAGTGATTTAAAAAGGATACTTTCATCAATTTGTTGTAAGCGTTGATTCTTCACCGCATTAGGATCAATGTTTTGATACAACTGAATACGTGCTTCATCGCGACTACGGCGGGCCTGGGCAAGTGAGATTTCTGGATAGCTTCCGATAGTTAAAGTGCTTTCACGAGCATTAAAACGATACTTTAAGCGCCAAAACTTACCGCCCGCAGGAGTAACTTCTAGATATAAGCCTTTTTCATCTGAATAGCGTTTTTTCTTTTCAAGTGGTCTGATCTTTCTAATTTGAGCATCTGTGAGCATTTTGAGGCGCTTCCATACAATTTGGGGGACGAAAATCTGCCGAGATAATTTATCCCCCAATTATCCCCCTCAAAATGGGGGATTGCAATGAATGCTATGAGATTGAATGAGACAACAAAAAAGGCTTAAACCCTTTAGATTTAAGCCTTTTAAGACATCATGTGACTGCATGATTATGAATTTTGGCGGTGAAAGAGGGATTCGAACCCTCGAAACGCTATAAACGTTTACACACTTTCCAGGCGTGCTCCTTCAGCCACTCGGACACTTCACCTTTTGCGCGGTGGATAATAGCGAAAAAAATATATTCTGCCAAGAGAAACAATTGAATTAGACAAAAACATCTTGAGCGGTGCTATGATTCGCAAAAATCCTGTCTAAATTGAAGACAATTATATGCAAAGTACTGCACAAAAAGCCGCATTGCCTGCCATCACCTTGGCAGCCTTGGGCGTAGTATTCGGAGACATTGGGACGAGCCCGTTATATGCGCTGCGCCAATGTTTCCTCACAGCACACTTGGCGATTAGCGAAGCGTCTGTGCTGGGTATTCTGTCCCTGATTTTCTGGTGCATCATGCTGACGATTAGTTTTAAATACGTCAGCATCATCATGCGCGCAGATAACAATGGCGAGGGCGGCATTATGTCGCTGTTGGCCTTGAATCTACGAACCACACGAATTGCCGAAAACAAAAAAATCTACCTGATTGCCCTTGGCTTTATTGGGGCATCTTTGTTCTTTGGTGATGGGATCATTACCCCCGCAATCTCTGTGTTATCCGCTATTGAAGGCTTAAGTATTGCGACGCCGATGTTTAACCAATGGCTGCAACCCTTATCGATCGGTATTTTGGCGGGGCTATTTTTAGTGCAACGCCATGGCACAGGCACGATGGGTAAATTCTTTGGTCCCTTGACGCTTATGTGGTTTTTATCCATTGGTGGTTTTGGACTATGGAGTATTTCGCAAACGCCATTTGTGTTGACGATGATCAGTCCGCATTGGGCTTTCAATTTTGTAGTACAGCAGCCTTATGTTGCGTTTTTGACCATGGGTGCGGTTATCTTGACGATGACGGGTGGTGAGGCAATATATGCCGATATGGGGCATTTTGGCCGACTCCCAATCCGCTTGGCATGGTTTATTGTGGTGATGCCGTGCTTGCTGTTGAACTATGCGGGTCAAGGTGCTTTGCTACTGCGTAATCCTGAAGCTTTAGCCAATCCATTCTATATGCTGATTCCTGAATGGGCATTGTATCCAATGATTGCTTTGGCAACAGCGGCCGCGGTGATTGCCTCTCAAGCGGTGATCACAGGGGTATTCTCTATGGTCAATCAGGCGATTCAATTGCGTTACTTGCCGCGTTTGACAGTGAAACATACCTCTGAAGTTGAACGTGGTCAGATTTATTTACCATTTATTAACTGGGCATTGTTTATCTCGGTGCTGATCTTGATCTTGCTGTTTGAAAACAGTGCGAATTTGGCCAGTGCGTACGGCGTAGCTGTGACCATGACCATGCTCTGCGGTACGATTTTGATCTCAGTTTTAGCTTATGGTTTATGGCGTTGGCCGGTTTGGAAAGTGGCGATTTTTGCAGCTCCATTTTTATTGATTGATTTGATTTTTGTTGCATCGACATCATTAAAAATCGCAGCGGGCGGTTGGGTTCCAATCCTGATTGGTGCGGTATTGTTTACGATTTTAATGACGTGGAAAGATGGTCGGGCATTGGTGCTCAATCGACTCGGTAAAGATGCCTTGCCTATTGACCTGTTTATTCGCAGTGTCAGCATGGGCAGTGAAACCAAGTTTGTTCCAGGTGATGCGGTATTCTTAACTGGAACGCCTGAGATCGTGCCTCATGCCATGTTGCATAATATCAAGCACAATAAAGTCCTGCATGAACGCAATATTATGGTTACGGTCAACACCCGAGATGTGCCATTTGTACCCGAAAATGAGCGGGTGATCACGGAAAAACTAGATGATCGATTCTATCGAATCACCATGTTTTATGGGTTTAAAGATCAGCCGAATATTCCTGCCGCTTTGGAGCATGCGTATCGTGAATTGGGCTTTGAATTTGATTTAATGCAAATCAGTTTCTTTATTTCCCGAGACCGCATTATTCATACCTTGGGTGAAGGCATGGCACCTTGGCGAGAAAAGCTGTTTATCTCTATGCAGCGAAATACCAGTCCAGTCAGCGATTTTTATCAAATTCCAACCAACCGTGTGGTTGAGTTGGGCAGTCAGATTGAAATTTAAGACGTAGATTGAACTTTTAGGCATAGATTTAAAAGTTAGACACGAAAAAGCCAGATCAATTCTGGCTTTTTTATCTGTAATAATTAAACTTTTTTAGTCCAAAGACATAGAGATCATTCTGTTGCTTTTTCCTGGGAGGAGTATGCGAGCAAAACAACAGAATGAAGATGTTGCGTTATTTCATCCTTGAAAATACGCTGATTAGTTGATTGTCGCGTCTACATCTGCAGAGGCTTCAGGCGCAGCTTGGATGGCTTCGTCAGCAACAGGTGCTTCTGGGTTGGCTTGAATTGATGCATCTGCAGGATTTGCACTTTGAGTTTCAGGTGCTGCCATAAAAGCATCCTGTTGTGCTTGAGGAGCTTCAGGCAATGCAGCCGATGCGCTATCGGCATTCACTGGCGCTTCTGCAGAAGAGGCAATGACAGGTGCAGCATTGGCATCCGTCGCTACGGCTTCAGGTGTATTGGCCACTGCTGTTTGTTCAGTTGGAACGGACTGCTCTGTAGGTGCAGCAGCTACACTTTGTTGTTCATTTGCGAGTGCATTTTCCGCTTCAGTCACGGCTTGTTCAGCATTTGCAGGAACTGCAGGGGCATTCGGATCGATTTGGTTTGCCTGAGCCTGTTCAGGGTTTAAGGGCTGTTCTGTTGCAGCGGCATTGACTTGTCCGGCAGGAGCTTCAACCAATTGAACTTGGCCACTTGAAACTAAGTCCTGAATGGAACCAGGTTGACCATTCACGGTGGTCACAATTTTGACTTTAGATAAGCTTTCTAATGTATCACCGGGTTGAATCGGCGGTTCTGCAAATGCTGCTGCGCTCATTAAACCTGAAATTAAACCTAAACCTAAAATTTTAGAATGCATAATCACTCCGTATATTTTTATCGCAATTTTTCGTATTTTTACCTTGTCATAATTCTTGAGGCGAATTCAATGAAACATACGCAACTGCTTCATGACCTCCTATAAAGAACTGCACAACTGCGACATAAAGTTACATCAACTGCTGCTTTGTTAAACAATATTTGTGTGATTGTTAAGCAAATTAAAAAAGAAAAGTGTACTAAAATTTGCGCCCTTGCTAAGCTGCGGAAAAATAGTCCTTTTAGAAGTCATTGTTGTAAGTCATGGTCAAAAAGAAACGCAATTCAGCAAATCCGCTTTCACAGTTATTTGGGCAAAATGGCATAAAAGTGCTGTTGGGTCTGGTGGCAACAGGAAGCTTTGCTATTGCTTTCGGGCAAGAAAAAATTCAACAACTTGTTTCTATGAGCAGCACTTCAAATAGCGCCTGTTTGGACCAATTTTATCGTGAAGTGCCACCTTATTTGGTCCGTGAAAGCTTACATAAAAACATTTTTCCACTGTGTTTTAATGGCTTTAATGTCATGTATTCAGGGATATCCAAGACACCGCTTTGGGTTGCAGAAGCATTAACCCCCGCACGCCTGAGTCAAAAAATTCCGCGTGAAGATAACTTTCATGAAGAGACTCGCGTGCCGTCTGAATATCGGGCTTTGCTTTCAGACTATAAATCTTCAGGCTATGACCGTGGACACATGGCGCCAAATGCCGATATGCCCAATAAAGCTGCGCAGTTAGACAGTTTTTCTTTGGCCAATATGGTGCCGCAAGCTCCAAAAAATAATCAGCAAGTGTGGCGTGAGTTAGAAGAAGCCACACGGGCGATAGTGACCAAACAAAAGCAAGATGTCTATGTGGTGACGGGGCCGGTATATAGTGCGAAAAAATTAAAAACCATCGGGCAAGGGGTCATCGTGCCGACCGCTACTTATAAGGCGATCTATTTGCCGAAAAAAGGTGTTGCAGGCGTGTACTATGCAGACAATACCTTGCGAGATACGGCACCGACAGTCAAAGTCATGAGTATTTGTGCGCTAGAAGAACTGACTGGAATTAATTTCTTTCCAGAATTAACCGAAGACCAAAAGCGTAATACCTACCGTTTGCCACTCAAAGCCACCCAAGTCAAAGCAAATCAAGACATCGCTTATTTGCATTGGGATGCTGAAAGCCAGTGTGCTGCAGATGTCGCAGAAGACAAGATTTTAAGTTTGCAAAAAGAGTTTAAATCGAGTGGTGGTTCTGTGGGAGAGACATCCATGGCAAGCAGTGAAAATGACAACAATCAAGATGCCTTGGTCAAACAATTGATTGAAGAAATTTTGCAATATCTGCTACAGATTTTGAAATAATCGAGCAGCTAATAGCGTTGAACTGCGAGCGATGAAGAGGATTATTGCTTGCAGTTGAAATCTTTTTCACGTATTTCTATTGCTGCATCACTACAACAAAAAAGAAGGATATCCAACATGTTTAAAGCATTTGAAAATGACACTGCGTCGCATGCAATTCATGACTTAACACTAGAAAATGGCCAAGATCGAATTAATATTTATGGCAACTTACAGGTGACGAAAGACCAAGCTGGTTTAGCTGCAGCGAAAGCTTTACAGGCATTTTTCAATGATGTGGTGACCACGCTTGAGGCAGAAACCAACTTAGCTGAAAAAATAGTGCAGGGCGGTGATGAAAACGAAGTGGAAAATCCATTTCTTTAATGCTGTTTCATCGGCCGTCGAAGGACGCAATGCTCAATTCGGGATGAATGAAAAAAAAAGCTCACAGGTTGTGAGCTTTTTTATGGTGTCTTCTTCTATTTATGCGTCTTTTGCCATCAGTTTATAGATGACAGCACCAATCACCGCGCCAATGATTGGGGCTACCCAAAATAGCCAAACTTGTGACAGCGCAGCAGTTTCAGCAAAGAATGCCACACCCATACTACGCGCTGGGTTGACCGAAGTATTGGTGACGGGAATGCTGATGAGATGGATCAATGTGAGCGCAAGACCGATCGCAATTGGGGCAAAGCCAGCAGGGGCGCGTTTATCTGTTGCTCCCATGATCACAATCAGGAAGCCAGCCGTCAGCACAATTTCAATAACTAACGCTGAGAGCATAGAGTATTTGCCCGGAGATAATTCACCATAGCCATTGGTGGCAAAACCGCCGACGCCTGCAAATCCAGCCTGACCTTGCACAATGATGAATAGAATAAATGCGGCGAGGGTTGCACCCAGCAATTGAGAAATAATATAGGGTGCTAGTTCTTTGGCTTCAAAACGACCGCCTGCCCACAAGCCGATACTCACTGCAGGGTTAAAATGTCCGCCTGAGATATGACCCAGCGCATAAGCAGCCGTTAATACGGTTAGACCGAAGGCCAGTGCCACGCCAGCGAAGCCAATGCCAAGTTCAGGAAAGGCTGCAGCCAAGACCGCACTACCACAACCACCAAAGACCAGCCAAAAGGTACCGATCAGCTCTGCTAAATATTTATTCATTTAAAACTCCATTTGTTTTTGTCATTTGGAATAGATTTTCAATCTTTCACTCAGCATGAGTGCAATCTAGTTGTGAAGTGTTGTTTTATTCATTTATTGAATATGCATAGATTTAATGGATTTTGCTGAAAATCACAACATTTAAAATGATAACCGTGTCACATTTTTAACTTGCTGCTTCAATTTGCGATAAGCGCCATTGCTGTGGGGTTAAGTTTCGCCATTGTTTAAACGCACGTTGAAACGCACTCTGTTCTGAATAACCCAGCAGTAACGCAATTTCTTGCAAACTTAAATGCGGGTCTCTTAAAAATTCTTCAGCCATCATGCAGCGGACTTCCTGCATACGTTGCTGATAGGTGCTGCCTTGTTGTTGTAAATGGCGTTGTAATTGTCGGACGGAAAGATTGAGTTGCGTAGCGACATGTTCAATTTGGAACTGATTTTTTTGCAAACCCATTAAGATGGCTTGCTGTAAGCGTTGGTCGATTTGCGTGGTATTAGGCAGTTTTTCTAATAAAGACTGTGCCTGTTGCATCAACAGTTTTTGTAAGGTCTGATCGCCTTGGGAAAAAGGGCGAGACAGTTCTTGAATGGGAACGATAACCTTCGACTTTTCTTGGGAAAAACGAACTTTGCAGCGAAAATATTGTTCATACTGAGCGACATTTTTCGGTGCAGGATTATGAAAATGCACTTCGTGTAAATTGATATCTTCAAAACGCATGAATAATTTTAGAAACTGCAGCATTAACGCAATCGCAATTTCATCGGTCAATTGATTGGCCATATTCATGGGTAAATCATTCCAACCGATCGAAAAAAAATCATTTTGAATATCAATCAGCAATGGACTGCCATCGAAGATTAAGCGATGAAAATCATGGTAGCGGAGCAGCGCTTCGCCCAAGTTTTCACAGGACAGGGCAATATACGCAATAATGCCAATATGTTTGGGTTGCACATGTTCAGCAATTTCTAAACCCAGCGCCGGCTTTTGGATCTTTTGATCTAAATCCATCAATAAATCACGCCAAATGGCATAATCAAAACGCTCTAAGTTTTTAACTTTATTCAATTTTTCAGGAATAGCAATGCCTTGAGCTTGGTGATAAGCATAGAGCAAATGGCCCAGTCCTCCATAGACCGATCCTGTATAGTCCTTGAGTTGTTGCATATTTTTTTAATTCTAAATTTTGTCGTGTTTTGTCAATAATATTAAAAAAAACGGTCAATATCTAGCCCTTTTCATTACCTATAGTGGAGCTAAGAAAAGGAGATATTGGTCATGTTAAAAGGTTTTATTGCAGGGTTGGTCGTCGCCAATGCCTTTGAATGGTTCGCGCATAAATATGTTTTGCATGGGACACATCGGTCAGGCAAGCCACGTTTTAGTCCAGTACCGAAAAGCATGAAATCACATTGGGAACATCATCGTGAAGTTCGAAAAACAGATTTTCATGATCATGGCTATGTTGAAGGTGTACAGAACTGGCGCACTAAAAATGAAATATTGTCACTGGTGGCAGTTTCAGCCGTATTTGTCCCGCTGTTTTATCCTATTTCCAAAGGAATGAGTTTGTCGGTATTGTATTGTGCAGGGAATTATTATTATATCCATCGTCGCGCACATCTTGAGCCAGAGTGGGCGATGAAAAAGATTCCATGGCACTATGACCACCATATGAACTCAAATCAGGATGCCAATTGGTGTGTGACTAAGCCGTGGTTTGATTATATTTTAGGAACTCGGGTGATCTCCTCGGCGAAATTACAGGAGCAGAACCCATTGGGTGTGCTACTGCCGACAGCGATTGCTAAACCATTGTCACACTGGGTCAATCGGGTATTTCCTGCAAAGTGGGTCGCTGAGCGTGAAAAGCCAGCTGCACTTCTTGAAACGGTCTAATATGAACGCACCATGGGTTTTGACAACTAGCTTTGCCATTCAATTGAATTGTCGCAATTTGTCAATAAATTATGAATCTACTGTCAATCAAATGCAGTGCAAATGCCCTATATTTAAATCATCAAAAGGCTTGTACACGACGAGTTGATTGATGAAGTTGCTATGTATATTTTTTCATTTGTTTTAAGTATCAGACCAAGTGCTGTAGTTTTTCTTGGTTTATAGGAGCCGACAAGGCTCCTTTTTTTATGTCTATAGTAAATGAATTTTATGGACGATGCTCTGCTGTAACTCCATGTTGTTGCATCAAAAACACCAAAGCAAAAAAAAGAGCGAATCATCGCTCTTTTAAATCTTCATTGAAAATGAATCAATTAAAGGCGCATTTCAATGCCTTGTTCTGCTAGATATTTTTTCGCTTCAGGAATGGTGTGTTGACCAAAGTGGAAAATAGAGGCTGCAAGCACCGCATCTGCACCGCCTTTTAAAATACCATCGGCCAAATGTTGTAGATTACCGACACCACCAGAAGCAATGGTTGGAATGGTCACACGGTCATTAATATTACGCATCAGTTCAATGTCATAACCAGCTTTGGTTCCATCAGCATCCATCGATGTGATGAGTAATTCACCTGCACCGAAGTCCGCCATTTTTACCGCCCATTCGATGGCATCGATACCGGTTTCTTTACGACCACCGTGGGTGAAAATTTCCCATTTATTATCGCCGGTTTTTTTCGCATCAATAGCAACCACAATACACTGTGCGCCAAAACGCTGAGAGGCTTCTTGTACAAATTCAGGATTATAAATAGCCGCAGAGTTAATCGAAACTTTGTCCGCACCCGCATTTAATAACAGGCGGATATCTTCTACTTTCCGCACGCCACCACCGACTGTTAATGGCACAAATACAGACTCAGCCATACGCTCTACCGTACGGTAAGTGGTATCACGACCATTTGAGGTTGCGGTAATGTCTAAGAAGGTAATTTCGTCCGCACCTTGTTCGTTATAACGGCGTGCAACTTCAACTGGATCGCCTGCATCACGAATATCAAGAAATTGAACACCTTTCACTACACGACCGTTGTCCACGTCGAGGCAAGGAATAATACGTTTAGCAAGCATAATTTTTTCCAAAAATAACAGCCGATTATGAAACTTCGCGACTTAGATGCTACACCTTAGTAGTCGGAGCGGTTATTCTATCAAAAATATGTAAGTTTTTTCGCAGGTTTTCTATGTCGGTTTATACCACTTTGACTTTAAAGGAAGTTCAGGATTTTGCAGCACCTTATGGACTGGAGGTGATTGACCTGATTCCGATTCAAGGCGGTATTCAAAATACCAACTATTTTATTGTTTGCGAAAATGGTACGCAGTATGTATTAACCGTTTTTGAAGAGATGGACGAGCAAGGTGCAGGGGAGCTGGTTCCTGTACTCGAACATTTGGGGCAGGCTGGTCTAGCTGTGCCTGTACCGCTGAATCATTCAGGTAAAGCGATTCATAGTTTAAAGGATAAACCTGCACAGATTGCGCCACGCATGCAAGGTCAACATCCCATGCCTGCGAGCTTAGCGCAAGCAGAGGCGATAGCTGTGGCTCAAGCGAAAATGCATGTGGCTTTACAAGATTTCCCTTTGGAACGTGCAGAATATCGTGATCATGCTTATTGGTTACAAGTTTCACGTGATATTCGTCCAACATTAAATGAAGCAGATACCACGTTACTTAACAATCTGTTGGGCTTATATGACATCTTAACGGCGATGTATCCAGACCGTCCTACCGGTTTTATTCATTCTGATCTGTTCCGTGACAATACTCTATTTGAAGGCGATCAACTCAATGGCATTTTAGACTTTTATGAGTTAAATAAAGACGAACTCTTGTTTGATATTGCTATTACTTTAAATGACTTTTGTACTGAATATCCGGATGTACATTTGAATGAAGACAAAGCCATTGCCTTTTTAAATGCCTATGAAAGCGTGCGTCCATTAACCGCAGATGAAAAATCATGCCTAGAGTTATATTTGGCGATGGCGGCGGGTCGCTTCTGGATGATGCGTTTACAGGTGGCACAGAAAAATGCTGCAGAAGGCCGTACAGGGGATGATATTTTGCAGAAAAACCCTGCTGAAATGCGTAATATGCTGATTGAACGATTAAAATTCGTCACAGCATAAATTTTAAAACAACGAGAGGGAAAAGCATGCGTGATCAAGGACGCTTAGTAGAATGGTTTGATGACAAGGGCTACGGCTTCATTCAACCGAACGATAGCACCAAAGATCGCGTATTTTTGCACATTAAAGATTTTTCCCGTCCCGGCCCACGACCAATCGTGGGCTGCGCGTTGGATTATGCTGTGATCTTAGACGAACGCGGACGCTTTCGTGCACAGCAAGTGCATTATTTAAAAGCCTCACAAACCAAAGCTACACAACGCCCCAATAAAAAAAATGTGGTGCAGATGCCGCGTCAGGCAGAGCCGATGCAAATCGTGTGCATCATTTATATCCTCGCCTTGGCGGGCTTGTCTGTGGCGGGTTTACTCAGTGGCATGGTGCTGCTTTTTGTGAGTATTATCAATGTCCTGACCTATTGGTTCTATGCGCAGGATAAAGAAGCTGCGCAAATGGGGAATCGACGCGTGCCAGAAAATACACTGCATCTTTTGTCTTTTTTAGGTGGGTGGCCGGCGGCATGGCTGGCTCAGCAACGTTTGCGGCATAAAACACAAAAACAACCATTTCGAAAAATATATTTCTGTACTATAGCCTTTAACATATTACTGATTTTATGGCTAATTTCACCATTTAATATCCTACATATTTAGGGTGGAATGATCCGCAAAATCATCATGACGGAGAGCGAAATGAATTATTCCATTGATAAAGATCCAAACCGCCTGCTCACGATTATTTTGTATATTCTTTATATTGTGGCGATTTTTTCTGCCGGCTTGCTTGCGGTCCTCGCGTTGATTATCAATTACGTCAAACGCAGTGACGTCCGCGGTACGATTTTTGAAAGCCATTTCACTTGGCAGATCCGTACGTTTTGGTGGTATCTCATTTGGAACATCATTGCTTTCGTGCCTTTTATTTTTCTGTTCTTTACCGGCAATAATGCCAATGCTTTTGCAGGTGTAGCACTGGGAGCGAGTACCTTCTGTGTCACGGTGATCGGACTGTCTTGGTTATGGATTGTGTACCGCGCGATTAAAGGTTTAATTCGTGTCAATGACAACAGACCGATGTATGACTAATGCGAGTTCAGAACTTTTTGGCATAAAAATCTTGGCATCAAAAAAGCGGCTGTATGGGCCGCTTTTTTGATTTAAGAGAGGAAGCTGAAATTAGCGTTTCTTTAACCATTTCGGCCGCCATTCACTCACAATCACACCCAGAACAACACACAGTCCGCCAATGAGAGCGAGCGGTGTTAAGCGTTCACCTGCAAGCCGCCCAATGATCGCGGCCCAAACCGGTTCACCTGCATAGATGATTGCTGCCTGTGCAGGATCGACCATGCGCTGCGCCCAGTTCATCACCAGTTGAATTACGGCGCTGGCCAGACCTAATCCACAGAGTACAGCGATTAATGGCCATTCAAATTTTGGCAAAGTGGTTTCACCCACCAGTGGAGCGAAGCAGAAACAGAACAGAGAGGCAAATGCCAACTGTAGAACCGTCACTCTGCGCAGATTGACGCGGGGCGCAAAATAGCTGATCAAGATAATTTCAAAGGCAATGGCAATCGAACCGAGCAGCGTAATGATTTGTCCAAAATTGAGCTGAATAGCGCCAAAACCATTACCCGTTAAAAAGACCAAACCAACAAAAGCCAAACACACACCCAGCCATGTCATCACATGCGGTTTATGCCGAAAACAGAGCCACATAAAAATCGGCACCAGCGGTACATACAGCGCTGTTAAAAAAGCCGATTCACTGCTGCTGATGCTTTGCAGGCCGATTGTTTGCGTCGCATAGCCAATCGCAATCACAGCGCCAATACTTGCGCCCGCAATGACATCATATTGAGAAAAATGTCTAAGATATTTGAGCGATAATAGACTCACAGCCAATGTGGCTGCGGCAAAACGTAGACCGACAAACAGCACTGGACTGCTAAAATTTAAACCGTATTGCACGGTGATAAAACTGGCGCCCCAAATCATGGTAATCAGGATGAGTGCGAGCTGCGGAAACTTGGCTTTCCAAGCAGATTGGACGGTTGACATGTGTATTTGATTGTTCGAAGAGGGGAAATAAAAATGAGAAATAAAAAAAGAGGCCCGAAGACCTCTTTTCTGCTCGGGTATATTACAAGCTTTGTTGATCAAGCAGTAACTGAGCTTCACGAAGGTTCAATGTGCCTTCATAAATTGCACGACCGGTAATCGCACCTAAAATGCCCGGTTGGCCTTTTAAGTTACGCACGTCGTCAAGGTTGGTCACGCCACCCGATGCAATAACAGGTAAGCCTGAATATGTTGCAAGGTTTACGGTTTGTTCAACGTTCACACCTTGCATCATGCCATCACGTGCGATGTCGGTGTAGACGATGCTCGATACGCCGGCATCTGCAAAGCGTTTTGCCAAATCAGTAGCTTTCACATCAGTGACATTTGCCCAACCATCCGTTGCTACCATGCCGTTCATGGCATCGATACCGACAATGATATGGCCTGCAAATTTTTTGCACGCTTCTTCAACAAATTCAGGCTCTTTTACCGCTTTTGTACCAATGATGACAAACGAGACGCCTGCATCAAGGTAATGTTCAATGGTTTCAAGAGAGCGGATACCACCACCAATTTGAATTGGCAATTCAGGCTGTGCTTTAGCAATCGCTTCAACCACAGGCTTATGAATCGGTGTACCAGCGAAAGCACCGTTTAAATCTACCAAATGTAAGCGACGCGCGCCTTCATTTACCCAATGCTGTGCAGTTGCCACTGGATCGTCAGAAAATACGGTATCGTCTTCCATACGACCTTGTTTTAAACGGACACATTTGCCATCTTTCAGGTCAATTGCAGGGATGATCAGCATGCTTTCGCTCCTTGCTCAATCAAATTAAGAATGAATTTGTACCTAATCTTATCAAATAAACGGCTATTCACTAAATGCTAATATCAGAATTGATGAATTAAAAAAGCCTGACATGTGTCAGGCCAGTGTAAATAGAGGATTGGATTTTATTGTTGGTCTATAAAAATGCGCTGTGTATTAGTATTTTTAGTCATTAAACATAAGCGGTTGTTTGTAATAAATCGATGTTTACGGATTGAAGTAAGCTACCGACATCGTATAAGCCTTGATTGAGGGCTGTGGTACTTTCACCGACCACTTGAACGAGATCACCGACTACAGGAAGTTCAGTTGCAATCGATGTAATCGGTGCAATGTCATCCAGTAAGGCATCTAAAGTGCCTGAAACATCTTGCACGACACCACCTACACTTGCTAATGGATCATTCAGGACGGATGTTAATAATTCGGTAGGATCAATACTGGCTACATAGTCGCCCGTTTCAGCCAACAAGCCTGTTAAATTACCCGTAGTTTCGCCTACTGCATTCAATAGCCCGCCAAGCAATGGCAGGTCAGAAAGTGCGGCTGTGATTGGTGCAGCAACACCACTTATATGATCAACTAAACTTGCAACTTCTGTCACGGTTTGACCGACCCCACCAGTTACACCATTGAGAGCGGTCTGTACACCTCCGAGAAGATCACCGGTCGCCAGTTTATCGGCTACCGCATGTAAGCCTTCGTCTAAGGTGTCGACCAACTGATTTTCAACTGCGAGTACTTTTTCGATGGTCCCACCAATCAGTGGTAGTTCAGTCAGTGCATCCGTTAAGGGCGCTGTTAAGCTATTAACGGTCTTTAATACGCTGTCTACTGTATCCAAAACACTATTTAAAACCAGTCCAACTGCTTTACTGATCCCTTGTAAAGTCAGGCTGAGTACACCGCTGATTTTTCCTGTAAATAAGTTCAACATGTCAGGTTCTCCAAGCTTTTAAATTATGATGTGTTATGTATTTGGCAGACTTGTTTTAGCAAAAGGAGATTGATGAAAACAAATTATGAAAGTATAGAAAGAATAAGATAAATCATGTAATTCTGCTAGAAAACTTAGAGAGATCAAAACCTTAGTTGAATAAAAATATAAATGTATATTAATTTAATTAAAATGAGCTAAATCAATGATATAAATGTACTTAAAAGGTGCAAATTTATTGTTTTTAGGCTGTGCTGTGACTATTTTTAAAGCAATAACGTACTGTTCAAATCTTTAGCGCAAATATACTGCAAATTCATTGGCACTCTTCAGCCGATCTTTGCACTTGGTCATGCCATAGATTGGGGCAATATCCAGTTACAGAGTGGTTACATCGCTGAATATAAATTAAATCATTAAAATAATTAAGGATTTAAAATTTCATGTGCGGACGAATTCTTAGTTTGAGAGACGTATTGGGAATGGTTTTAGGTAATAAGCCACGTTGTAATAATTCTTCAAAGACCAAAACAGGGGCATAGGCATCGGCAGCGGCATAACGAATTTGTTCTGGATTTAAGCGCTTTTTGGCCCAATTCGAGGTGCTGACCGATTTAGATTTTGGAAAATTCACACGAAAAAGCAGTGCCATGGCATTTTTTAAACCGACGGGTTGGGTTAAGCCAAAAGAAGCAAAGCACTTGGAGAGTTCCAAGACACTATTCAGTTGGATGCCTTTTTTACGAAATAAATGCGCATCATTTTTTAAGCCAAAACCCACTTTAATTTGATCACGATTACTCAAGATTGGTCTTAAAAAATCCCAAGTGCATTCGTTCATTTGAAACAACCACGCCTGTTGCGCCGTCGCAAGTTGGATTAAATGTGGACCGGTAGAGACCTCACCTTTACGAAAAGTCGGCTTAGATTCAGAGTCGAAACCGAATAAGGCAGTCGTCTGCAATTCATCGGCCCAGTGTTGGCATTGTTCGGCATTGTGAATGACATGGATCTGCTCTGGCACTAAATTTTGGAACAATGGAAAATCTTTAATCTGTTCTTTTGTTGGCAAAATAGGTGTCAGTAGAGCATCAGTCATTGTGATTCAATTCAAAGGCTTGTTGTTGCAGCCTAGAGCGTTTATTAGGGAAATGCAAATATCGAGATGTGGCGTTGAGCATGAGCCATTGACTCACCTGCCTGTCATAGCGCGTTGCTATGACAGTGACCAATAGGCTTAAAGTCAGTGACGACTTAAAATAGAAAACGCGCAGTAAATAATACATTTACCAAGATCAGTAAGAATAAACCGATAAAGAGAAAGGCGAGGACCACCTCCCATGTTTTGGATTCACGTGGCTCACCATATTGATTGGCATTTGCAGACCCCGGGATGAGCATCAGCGCAATGCACATAACGATATTGAGCAACGGAATCAGCTCTAAGAGTGCAAACCAGCCTGAGAGATTAAAGTCATGCAAACGACGCACTGAAAAAATCATCAAAGGGATCAGCATTAAAATATTTAGGATCAATCCAATCACTTGCGTCATTGGATTTTCAGCGTGAGCTATTAGGGCATTGAGAGTATTGGGCATCATGCTGACAATCAGCAGCATCAGTATGCTTAGCATGAGGCCATAGAAGACATTCCAACCGATAAATGACATGCGATTAAAGCGACCGTCACGGTTCCAGCCAGAGTTAATATTGGGTGAATTATTCATATTAAATGATCTTAAATTATCGTAAAAAGTATTGTTATCATTCATTTTTAGCCGCAAAAAATTGAGCTAAAAACGACATAAAAATGTGAAAAAGTACAGGATTTGATCCTGTACCAAAAAAGCGCGTTGATTATAAAGGTAAAGTACAAAAAAAACCCACTTGTGTGAGCTTGTTTGAGTAGATGTATTGCTGTTTAGGACGATCTCGGCGGCATCTAATGATTTATCATTATTGTTGTTGAATCGTGGTTTGTTGAGAGCGGATCACATAGTTTTGGTAAGACGGAATCATGATCGCAGCAAGTATCCCGACTATAAACACCACGATATACAAAACAGCCAGCACGGTTTCCCAGCCTTTGGTCGGGCGTGGTTGTCCAAAGCTATTACTACCGTTATTACCCGGTGCAAATAACACATAGAGCGCAAACAATATATTCACTACAGGAACTAAGATCAGCAGTGCAAGCCATCCAGAATGGTCTCGGTCATGTAAACGACGGATTAAGAAAATGACGCTGTAATAAATGACGATGGCATACATGATAAAGAAAATAATCATGAGTGGCGTCGACATAGCACCCTCAGTCAGCGCATTTTGCGCGCCGGGTATGAGCAGGCCGACTACAACAGCAATTAGCGTAAAAATAATGCCGAGAAGTAGATTCCATGCAAGATATGCGCGCCGGCTAAAGCGACCACTGGCTTGGGTCGGTGAGTCAGATGTGAAGGTATTCATTATTATTCCTAGGCTTTGGTATTTTTATAAGTAGGCAAATTCTAAAATGAATATGTAGAAAATAAAAGGATGAAAAATAAACAGTACAAAAAAGCCCGCAAGGAGCGGGCTTTTTTGCGGTGAAGGAATTTTAAATATCCCATTCCACAAAGTTTTTCAGCAATTGCAGACCGGCTGTATGACTTTTTTCTGGGTGAAATTGTGTCGCAAACAAGTTTTCCTTGTGAATTGCGGTACAAAATTCCAAACCATAGTCACAGGTAGCAGCGACAATGCTTGAATCTTGCGGCTCTACATAGAAGCTATGTACGAAATAGAAACGTGCATCTTGCTCAATGTTTTTCCACATCGGGTGGCTAGGGTCTGCCTGATGCACTTGGTTCCAGCCCATGTGCGGCACTTTTAATCCCTCTACATCAGGGAAGCGTTTAACCGAACCTTCAAAAATACCCAATGCATCTGCACCGCCATTTTCTTCGGAATGCTGCATTAGGGCTTGCATGCCGACACAGATCGCAAGCACAGGTTTATTAAATGCCGCTTTACGGACTACTTCATCAATCCCTGCATCATGCATGCCTTGCATACAGTCACGCATTGCTCCCACACCGGGGAACACAATTTTATCTGCTTGTGCAATCAGCTTAGGATCATTGGTGACATCAACAGTTGCGCCCACGTGTTCGAGGGCTTTTGCTGCTGAGTGAAGATTTCCCATGCCATAGTCAAGAAGGGCAATACGGGTCATTACAATGTTCCTTTGGTAGACGCAACAGTATTTTCGGCACGCGGGTCAACTTCACAAGCCATACGTAATGCACGGGCAAAGGCTTTAAATACGCTTTCAATTTGGTGGTGGCTGTTTTTGCCTTTTAGGTTGTCGATGTGCAGCGTCATTAACGCGTGGTTCACAAAACCTTGGAAAAATTCAGAGAAAAGATCCACATCAAAAGTCCCGATGCGCGCGCGAGTGAATGGAATATCCATCCAAAGACCCGGACGGCCAGATAAATCCACCACAACACGACTCAGTGATTCATCGAGCGGCGCATAGAAGTGACCGTAGCGACGTAAGCCTTTTTTATTGCCCAGTGCTTGAGCAAAGGCTTGGCCAAGTGTAATCCCACAGTCTTCTACGGTATGATGATCGTCAATTTCAAGATCGCCATCACAATGAATATCAATATCAAACAGACCATGTCGCTTGATTTGATCAATCATATGATCTAAAAATGGAACACCAGTGTTTAAAGTGCCTTGACCAGTACCATCAAGATTCACACGAACTCGAATTTTGGTTTCGTTGGTGTTTCTTACCACTTCACTGATACGATCTGTCATAGACACGTTCCTCAAATACGTCAAAATGATTGATGTAAAAATATTTTCGCTGTGACGAAAAGTCACCGCATATTAGATTGCTCAGGAGGGTTTATCAATGCCTATTACCGTACATGCCTATACTTCTTTGGAAAATGATGAAGTGCGCAGCCAGCTTGAGCGACTGTATGACACCAGCCCTGAGTTTAGCGACGGTTCCGATGCGATTGAACAACTTGAGCAGAACTTAGCCCAGTATACCTTAGTTTATACTGCAGAATTTAATACAAAATTGATTGGCGCGATTTGGTGTACAGGCCAAGGTGAAAGCAAAACCCTTGAATATATTGTGGTACACCCAGCAAATCGTGGGCGTGGTGTTGCAGAACGTTTGGTCAGTGAAGCTACCCGTATGGAGGAAGAAAAAGGTGTAAAAACTTTCGAGCCAGGTTGTGGCGCGATTCATCGTTGTTTAGCACACATTGGTAAAATTGACGTAGTTGAGTAAAGTTCAATTTTTAAAAGACAGTCTCCGTGCTGTCTTTTTTTCGTCTGAATAATTAAATTGACTCAGACTTAAATGTAAATAAGACAAAAAGTAATCGATTAGTGTGAAATATTGATTTAAAAATAAACATTTGAGAAAAAAGCCCATGCTTATGCTTGACGGCATTCAGCTTAAATTGTTTAATACGCGCC